>JASLBT010000429.1 GCA_030146445.1 Segetibacter sp.
CGGCAGCTTGATTGGTTTCCATATGTCTTTCAATCAAGCCCTGGTGACCGGCAGGCGACAAAACAACGAGAGTGCTACCAGGAATGTTTTTGTGCATATACTCACTTGCAACCGGCTTGGTAAGCCGGTCATATTTTGCTCCGAATATAAGAGCAGGTACAGTGACCTTTTGCAGGTCTTTAGTTACATCATACGTTTTCATCATGCCCAGCATTCCTCTTGCAAATACCGACGGCGGAGCCATGGCGGAAAGCCTGGAGATAAAATCCAGTTGTGAATAGGTTTGGGTGCCTGCAAAAGTTAGAAAACGGGTTGATATAAGCATATTACCATTCATATAACTCATCCACTTGCTAAGCCAAAAAACCGGCGATAGAGCAATCATGAGATAACATATAGGGTAAAGTACGGGTTTCTGAATAGAGGTTAACAAGCCGCTTAGTATGCTTGTTTGCGTGGGGTTGGTGAATGTAGTATGTTGAAGTATCACCCCTTTAACCCGTTGTTCAAGCCCCTGTGCCAGCTGGGTACAATATGTGAGTATAATCATACCACCAATGCTATGACCCCACAGTACCACATCAGTTAGCTTCAGATGGTTCATTACAGCTTCAAGGTCCGCTGCCATCTTCTGCAAAGAAAAGTCTTTATTGTCTGGTCTTGTTGACTTTCCTAATCCGGGCAGGTCAATCAGAATGACAAAGTTGGTTTTACTGAAATGTTTTTTTTGATAATACCATGCAGTACTGTTTTCGTTCCAGCCATGAACAAAGAGTATTGGTGGTAATCCATTATCACCAAGAAATTCGATGTTAATGACAGAGCCGTCAGGTCTTTTTAGTTTTTCGCTGAAGGTGCTATGCTCTTGTTTGGGCTCATCCTCATTCTTTCGGGACTTGCTTAGGATCCATGACACGGGAAATCTACCGAGCACCAGGTAGGCCGTTGCTGCAATAGCAGCATACAAGCAACGACGGGCATATTCGTCGTCAAACGTGTCTTTCCAGCGCAGCCATTCAGATAAAAAGTGAATGTCAAGGACAATGATTGCTACCGTAAAAAGTTCAGTCAGAAGCAGGATAACTAGCAGTATTGGCATGTAAGGGATACTTTGGCAAGACAGTTGTAAAAAATGTGCCATGCGTTTGTTCCCCGTAAAGCGGGCCTGTATATTCCTCCTTTCTCAATTGCTACCCTTCTATAAACTTCTCGAGATCGGAAGGAGCACCAAACAGCAGCAATACATCTCCCTCCTGGAGTTTGGTTTCGGGGGGAACGATACCAACTACTTTCAACTCATTTTTATCATGGCCAAAAAGCGTTTTGTTTTGCGTTCTTTTTAAGATGGTGACCAGGACGAGACAATATTTCGTTGCAAGATCAAGCTCGTTTATAGCGCGGTTGATATATCGTTGAGGAACGGCAACTTCTAATAGCCGATAATCAGGATTTATCTGGAAAGAGTCGATTACCCCGGGCAGATCAAGCTTTAAAGCCAACCTTTCCGCGGCTGTGGCCTCCGGGTAAACGAACTCCTGCATGTTCATAGCTTCTAAAACGATCTTTTGCAGGGGCGTTATCACCCTGCAAACTATTCGCTTAACACCCACTTGCTTAAGCAAGGCAGCAGTCATAATATTGGCGCCTTCGTTCTCTCCTATACCGATGATGGCCGCATCAACATCCTTTAAGGGAAGCTGCTCAACAGCTTCTTTGTTCGTGGAGTCCAGGGCAATGGCCTGCGTAATTGTATGCTTATACTTATCAACAACTTCAAGCCGTTGATCAACCGCTATGACTTCGTGCCCCAACGCAACCAGCTGCTGTGATAGAGATGCACCAAATGTACCCAGCCCAAATACAATAAATTTCATAGTGTAGTTTTAGAATGCAATGTCTTCCTTGGGATAACGATAATACAGGGGGCGGCTTTGTCTTATAAAGATCACCAATAAAGTTATGGTACCAACCCTGCCTATAAACATAGTGATCATCAAAACAATTTTACTTGCAGCACCCAATCCGGCCGTAATACCTAACGAAAGTCCCACGGTACTGAATGCAGAGAATACTTCGAATGCTATATTGATTAAACCTTTGTTGCCATCGCTTAGGCTGATCAATAAGATCGCAACTCCTATTATCAATAAAGAGGAAACAATTATGGCAAAAGCCCTCCTGACAGACTGATGGGAGATTTCGGAGTGAAAATATTCCGTTCTGTCCTGTCCCCTCAGGATAGCAACCATATTCAGGAAAGCAACTCCCGCAGTAGTTGTTTTTATTCCGCCTCCTGTAGACCCCGGAGAAGCGCCTATCCACATTAGCAACATGTAAATCATCATGGTTGGCAATCTCATCTGGGCCAAGTCTACGGTATTGAAACCGGCAGTACGGGGTGTTACGCTACCAAAAAAACACGTCACTAACTTTCCAAAAGTTGATGGATGCTGCGCTAAGGTATTCTGTTGTTCAAACAGAATATAAGTAATAAAGCCAAATACCAGCAGAAGCATGTTTACCACCAATGCAAGACGGCTGTTAAGCAAAATCACATTGGGAAAATGCTCTCGCTTTGGGTTCCTTGCGACGACCCTGGAAAAGTTGACCATTCTAATTTTAATATACCTGCACAAGTTGAAGACAATAGGAAAACCCATTCCCCCGAGGATGATAAGCAGAGCTAAGATGGATTGAAGATTGTAGTTGTATCTTATCTCCGGCTGGTATAATCCATAGCTAAAGGTGGAAAAGCCGGCATTACAAAAAGCAGAAACCGAATGAAAAACCGAGAAGAACAGCTTGTCTATCCTTCTTGCAAATAGTTGTTCGTCCAGGGAAAAGTAAATGAAAGCTGCGCCGAGACCCTCGATGAGAAAGGTTACAAACACCACCTGGTATACAAAGTGCATAACGTTATTCACCTTTTTGGTGCTCATCATATCTGTAAAAGCCAATTGGGTTTTCAACGATGACTGACCTGAAGCAGCATAAGAAAGCAATCCTGTTAGGGTCATAAACCCCAAACCACCGACTTGTATAAGCAGCAAAATGATCAGCTGACCAAATGATGTAAATTGAGTAGCGGTATCGACAACAATTAACCCGGTGACGCAAACTGCACTTACCGACGTGAAAAGCGTGTCTAACGTAGAAATTCTGCCGTTAACTGCGTTAGGTACTTTGAGCAAAAAAGCGCCCAAAACTATAAGCATTGCAAAGCTACCCACAAACAACACTCCCGGATTTATGGTTTTCGAATATAGAAATTGAAGAAAATGCGAAATTTCAGTAATTACGCCCAATAGTATACCGCCATATAGCATCAATTTGAAGACTAGAAAGCGGTTAGTATCCGTATTTACAATTGAAGACTTTTCCGGCAGAATATAGAACGTTAGCAATAATGCAAATAAAACACCGACGATATTGAAAATTCTTGCCGTTCTTTTTTTCCTGACAAACTTTTCAAGAAAAAGTCTTATCACCGTAAGCACGGAAGCTAACGTTATGATAACACGAAGCCAGAAATTTATACCCGGGTGGTTGCTCCAAAATGGCTTGAAGCCAAACTCATACACTACCAGTGCCAAAGCTATCAATAAGAGCGAAGGCACAACCGCATTGATGTAGTCAATCACTTTCAGGTGAAAACTGTTACGTACAAACGCTGACCCTTTGATCTTTTTAAATCCCCACCTTGCGATAGTGTTTACGTTGCTCATACCTTTTATACATATGATGGTCAATGAAGTTATGCTAATGGAATGTGAACTGTTTAGTTAAAAAGCTTTTTTACTATTATCGAGTATGATTCGTGTTTAAGGCCGGTTTCGGTAGATCATGGCAATGATGTCGATCCATGCACCCGTACGGAAATGACTTGCTTTTGATGGCTGAAGACGTCCGACCTGACGGTGAGTAGGCTAAACTGGCTGACAGCTCTAAACATATCAATTGTTCAGGCGCGGCGCAGCATCGTCAGAAACAACACGCTCAAACATCGGGATCTTTTGTTCCGACTGCCGTTAAACGATGTAGCGCTCTGCAAACATTTTGTGCCCGGATGTAAGTTGCATTATGATTACGAAAACCGCCGGTTAAGCCAGATGTAACAGACAGCAGTTATTTATTTTTATACCTGTAACTTAGAGAAAAAACCAGGAAAGAACTGGTTATGAAGATAACAAAGGTGTTGTTGAAACTGCACGCCAGGCACTGTATGAA
>JASLBT010000434.1 GCA_030146445.1 Segetibacter sp.
ACCGGAACCAGTTGAACCTGTTGTTCCTGAGCCAGTAGAACCCATTGTGCTACCTGATCCGGTTGAACCAGTTGTTCCTGATCCGGTTGAACCAGTTGTTCCTGATCCAGTAGAACCTGTTGTTCCTGAGCCGGTAGAACCCATTGTGCTACCTGATCCTGTAGAACCAGTTGTTCCTGAACCTGTAGAACCCATTGTGCTACCTGAACCAGTTGAACCTGTTGTAGAACCCATTGTGCCGCGGGTTGATCCGGTTGAACCTGTAGCATCTGAGGTATTTCTCGTCGAATTATTACCAGCTGCGCCGCGAGCACCAGTTGTTCCTGATCCCCTTCTTCCTGTAGTTGCGCCCGTTGTGCCTGTTGCGCCATCAGTGTCGTCAGTGCCGTCAGTAGCCATAGCTGCTGCAGCCTGGTTTAAAGAGTCTGTAATTCTTGCCATACTCTCGTCATAACGTCTCTGAACCGCTTCAGGTGTCCAGTAGGCTGCATAGCTTGCAGGATTACTGGTATCGGCGATCCAATTAGCTGCCACTTCCGGTGTAGGCACCAGTTCCCATTGTCCAACAGCTTCTGCAGTAAAGTTCTTATTGATGCGCCAGTCTGTGTTGTAGGTCCATCCACCAGTTTTAATCAGTTCTGATGGTGTCTTATACTTCTCTGGATTTTGCATGTAATTGTTTGGATCATATACATTACTGAAGGTTGATCCGGAAGAACGCGTACCTGAATTACCGTATGATCCGGTTGTTCCCGTACCTGTACTTCCCATTGAACCCGAACCGGTCATGCTACCGGAAGTGCTCATAGAAGCCGAACCGGTTGCACCTGCGCCCACTGTACCTGAGCCGCCTGTTGCCGAACCGCTGGTTCCTGTTGAGGTACTCCCGGCACCCATTGTAGCTGATCCTGTCGTTCCAACGGATCCTGATGCTGTTGTACCCGAACCTGTTGTACCTGAACCCGTCGAACCCGTCGAACCAGTCGAACCCGACATTGTTCCCGAAGTTCCTGTTCCCGAAGAAGTTGTCCCGGTTGTACCTGTAGCGGATTGCGTATCGGTTCCTGACCCCGAGGTACGCGTACTGTTCCGTGAGGTACTGCAGTTGGTTAACATGATAGCCAATGGCAGCACTAATAATATTCTTTTCATAATGGAGTGTTTTTATTTGTTCATACTATAATAATGCCATATCGAATATAACTAGGTGAATTCCTGCTTTTATGATTGATAAATATTATCTGTAAGTGCTCATTTGCTTATTTATCAATGCACTCACAGTCAAATGCAATAAGTTTTCTGAAGATGCTAAACAAACACGTTAGCTCAACACCAATCGTGGCCGCAGCAAGGCATGCCGTTGCTGATGTGCTTAGGGGTAGGTTTTTCTATTTAGAAGCTCAGCTAATTTTCGGCTCTGATATTTTCACTTCCGTCCGGCTATGACAGCCGTTCGGACGCCTGGAATTTTTGTTTGTACACGGAACGCTCGTTCATCCATTGGTGTACTCCTGCCTGTTTCCTCATTGATGGTGCATCTGGCTGTTTATCAGAAGCACTATATAAAGGAAGCATAAGAGCAACCGGAACATTCGGAACGTGTAACACCGGCATTTACCGGCAGCCGATCAGCAAGCAATTGCATGTGCTCACCTTCGTGTTTTACTTTTTTCCCACAACAGCCGGCTGATCTTCCGGGTAAGCGCCCAGGCTTCGTTGTTCTCATTCCAGCTTTCGTCTTTATTGTTTTGGGTGCAGATGCAAAAGATGTAGCGGCGACCTCTTCCATTTACAAACAAGACTTCACTACGGGACCTGTTTACCGCACCGTTTTTGCTGGCCACAAATACATCAGGGGGTACCTGCGAGATCGCATTGTCGTCCCAAAAATTACGACTAAGTAAACGCAACATCCGCTGACTCATGCTATCACTGATGATTTCTCCTTTTACGATCCGTTCCATGAGGGTCGCCATTTCCCTGGGTGTCGTCTGACCCCAGCCATAGCGATTCCGGATTTCCTCTCTTCCAGGGGTGCGACTGTTTACCCGGGTATGCTTGAAGCCGAGGCTATCCAACAGTTCATTTATACGGCTGCCTGTTCCGGCGAGATTTTGCAACCACAAACTTGCGGTATTATCACTCATGGTAAGCATGAGCATGATCACTTTTCCTAACTCGATCTTTTCCCCGGTTTTGAAAGATCCCAGAATATCGGATCCGGCGTACAACAAACTGTCGTGGTAAACAAGCTCCTGGGTGTATTTAAGTTCACCTTTATTCAACTTATGCATCAACCCGATGAGAATTGGTATTTTGACCATGCTTGCGGTGGAGAAAACGGTATCCTCCCCAATAGCGGCAACTTTGTGTCGATTAAGGTCGTGCACATAAATTCCAAATTGGCCGCTAAAATTCGATGTGAGTTGTTTAAGTTGTCGCTCCAGCTTCTTATCTGGCCGCTGGCACACCGCCGATGTGGTTACAATGGTTGTGAACACCAGCAATATGAACCGCATATAAAGTAGATGCATCGATGTTAATGAAATTTTAAAACCGAATTTAGCTTGTGCGGTTATTACATACCAAATTTCTGTTTGCCGAAAAAAGTATTGTTCTCACCGACAGTAGCGAAACATTTGCGTGCCAAACAGTATTTCTCGCCTGCCACATAGCCGTTGGCTGAACAATTAAGGCTTGATTCTGTCTATCTTTAATCCCTAATTAATCTAGATCCATTGATAAAGCAACTGTTCCCAGCTGTAGTGTTTGCCGCCTGTTTAATGATCTCCTGCAAAAGTCAGAAAGAAGAACCGAAAAGGAACCAGGGGCAAGGTCCAACAACAGTTGATGTGATCATCGCTTCCGCTAAAACCATCCCGAACGTTATAGAAGCAAACGGAACTATTGTTGCGGGCGAGTTCGTTGAAGTTCGGCCGGAAATAAGCGGCCGGCTTACCTACCTAAACGTTCGTGAGGGAGCAAGAGTTGCGAAAGGAAGCGTAATTGCCAAAATCAATGATGCGGACCTCAGGGCACAACTAAACAAAATCAAAGTACAACTATCGCTTGCCGAAACTACCGTAGAACGTTATAAAAAGCTTCTGGATATCCAGGGCATAAACCGGTCGGACTATGATATTGCGCTGAACCAGGTGAACAGCTTCCGTGCAGACCTTGCAATAATACAGGCAGATATTGCAAAAACCGTGATCCGTGCCCCTTTCAGTGGGGTAGTCGGCTTGAGGCAGGTGAGCACCGGAGCTTATGTGTCGCCGCAAACCATACTGGCAACGCTTCAGCAAATGCAAAACGGGAGAGTCGATTTTACTATGCCTGAAACCTACTCCAACATTTTGAAGCGCGGTAATACAATAAGGATAGAAACTGATCCGACCGACACCGTGAGAAAAACTGCAACAGTTATCGCGGTTGAACCACAGATTACTACAGCAACGCGTAACGTTATCGTTCGTGCACGTTTAAAAGATAGCAAAGGCGTAAACCCCGGCAGCTTTGTTAAGGTTTATGTGAATGCCGGCCAGGAAAATGGAATAATGGTCCCGGCGAATTCGATAATACCTGACGCACGCGCAAAGCAGGTAGTGGTAGTAAAAGGCGGCAAAGCAAAATTCATCGACATTCAAACAGGTATTCGGCAAGAGGGTGCAGTCCAGGTACAAAAGGGTTTAAGCCCCGGCGACTCGGTAGTGGTCAGCGGTGTACTGTTTGCCCGCCCGGATCAGCCGGTTAAGGTAAGAAGCGTTAAGAAACTGGAGGAGCTCGTCAAATAACCTCAGCTACCATTTTCTAAACAAATCTTTAAGCCTATCCGTGCTAAGGTATAGCGTCGTTGTTGTCCGCCGATTGTGATTAGGCGGCCATCAACCTGGATGCTGACCCGAAACCGGTTAAGTAGTCCAGCAGAATATTTGTCGTACCCGTTTGATTATACGGATCAGCAAAATAATAATCAGAAGAGTGAACCTTGTATGAACATATCAGAATTATCATTAAGAAGACCAGTACTGGCCACGGTCATAAATATCCTGATCGTCCTTTTTGGCGTGGTTGGATTTACTTTTCTTAGCGTAAGGGAATATCCGGCTATTGATCCTCCGATCGTGAACGTCAGGGCCTCGTACACCGGCGCCAATTCCGACATTATTGAAGCTCAAATTACCGAACCTTTAGAGAAGGCGGTAAATGGTATCCCAGGTATCAAAAGCATAACATCATCCAGTAGCGCTGGTGGGAGTAACATCACAGTGGAGTTCGAATTGAACGTGCCGCTGGAAGAGGCCGCAAACGACGTACGCGACAAAGTGAGCCAGGCCTCCCGCAGTTTGCCACAGGACATCGACGCTCCGCCAATAGTTACCAAAGCCGATGCAAATAGCGAGTTCATCGTGCTCTTAGCCGTGCAAAGCCGCACGAAAGGACTATTAGAACTCAGCGATTATGCTGAAAACGTGCTGCTCGAAAGGTTCCAGACCATAAACGAGGTAAGTGCGGTGAACATATTTGGGCAGAAGCGATATGCCATGCGCATCTGGTTACAGCCCGACAAGTTATCCAGCTATAATATTTCGTTTACAGAGGTGCAAAACGCCCTCAACCGGGAAAACGTCGAGCTGCCGGCGGGAAAGATATCCGGTAGCAACACCGAGTTGATCATCAGAACGCTTGGCCGCCTCACCACCGAAAAGGACTTCAACAACCTCATTGTTCGCCAGGACTCAGCAGGTATCGTTCGCCTCAGCGATGTGGCAAAGGTTGAACTCGGGCCGGAGAACGAAGAATCCAGCTGGAGATACAATGGAGTGAATGCTGTTGGTATGGCAATCATCCCTCAGCCCGGTGCCAACTATATCAACATCTCAAACGAGTTTAATAAAAGGCTCGAATCGATCAAGGCGTCTGAAAAGTCAGATATCGAGATGAATGTTTTAGTGGATACCACCCGGAACGTTAGAAAGTCATTACACGAGGTCCAGGAAACGCTGTTGATTTCGTTGAGTCTCGTTATCCTGGTAATCTTTTTCTTTTTCAGGAACTGGTTAATTGCCATCCGGCCCCTGATAGACATACCCATATCGCTGGTATCCTGCTTTTTCATTATGTACATTGCTGGCTTCTCCATTAATGTACTCACCCTGCTGGCCATTGTGTTGGCAACCGGGCTTGTGGTCGACGATGGCATTGTGGTCACCGAAAATATTTTCCGAAAGCTGGAGGAAGGAATGTCGGTAAGAAAAGCAGCCCTTGTCGGAAGCCGTGAGATCTTTTTCGCCGTCATTTCAACGTCTATCACACTTGCGGTGGTGTTTCTTCCCGTAATTTTCCTGCAGGGGTTTGTCGGCCGGCTTTTCCGTGAATTTGGTGTCGTGGTTGCGGGGGCAGTGCTTGTATCGGCACTGGTTTCTTTAACCCTGACTCCGGTACTGAACGTGGTAATGACAAGGAAAAATTCCGGTCATGGAAAGTTTTATGAGCGCACAGAGCCCTTTTTCCAAAAGATGGAAAGCGGCTACAAAAACATACTGACGCGTTTTCTACGGGTTCGTTGGATTGCCTGGATACTCGTTGTGCTTTGCGGAGGACTCATCTTCCTGATTGGCGCTAACATACAAAACGAAATAGCCCCCCTGGAAGATAAAAGCAATATCCGCCTGAACATCACCGGCCCCGAAGGTGCGAGCTACGACTACATGACAAAAGTTGGCGGGGAACTCGTAAACTTCCTGTACGACTCTATTCCCGAACGAGAGTACGTATTTGGTGCCATTCCGGGCTTTGGAGGTGGAGGTTCTAACTCAGGAAGCTTGCGGCTTGCATTGGTTGACCCTTCTGAACGTGATCGCAGCCAATCTGAAATTGCCAAAGATCTTCAGAAGAAACTGGTTCGCTTCAACAATGCCCGTATGTTCCCGATCGAGGAACAAACCATTTCAGTGGGTGGAGGACGCGGCTCACTGCCTGTACAGTTTATTGTTCAGAATTTGAACTTCGACAAAATCAAGGACGTCATTCCCACTTTTCTTGAAGAGGCACGGAAAGATAAAACCTTCTCAAACGTAGATGTCAACCTTAAATTCAATAAGCCAGAACTTCAATTAGAAATTGATCGCATCAGAGCCAAAGACCTTGGCCTTTCTATAATAGATATCGGGAGCGCCGTGCAGAGTGCATTTAGTGGCCGCCGTGCCGGCTACTTTACAATGAATGGCCGTCAATACGAAGTAATTTCGCAGGTAGAAAGGGTAGATCGCAATGAACCACTTGACATCAGCAATATCTACGTTAGAAATGCTGACGGCCAAAACATACCCCTGAGTTCAGTAGTACGGATGGTAGAGACAAGTAATCCACCAACCTTGTTCCACTTCAACCGGTTTAAATCAGCAACGTTACAGGCCTCTCTCGCGGAAGGTAAGACAATCGGGGACGGGGTAAAAGCCATGCGGGCAATTGCCGATCGGCTGCTTGATGAAAGCTTTCAAACCTCCCTTGGCGGTCCCTCCAGGGACTATGCCGAAAGTTCGTCAAATACCGCGTTTGCGTTCGGACTTGCGCTCGTACTGATTTACCTTGTACTGGCTGCCCAATTCGAAAGTTTCACCGATCCTTTTATTATAATGGTGACCGTACCCCTGGCACTTGCAGGAGCCTTGCTCAGCCTTTGGCTGTTTGGACAAACCCTTAACATATTTTCACAGATCGGTATGATCATGCTGATTGGACTGGTAACGAAAAACGGGATCCTCATCGTGGAGTTTGCAAATCAGAAACGCGAAACAGGCATGCCAAAAGCCGAAGCCGTATTGGAGGCATCAGCCCAACGGCTGCGTCCTATTTTGATGACGAGTCTGGCTACTGCACTCGGGGCATTGCCAATTGCACTAAGTCTGGGCGCCGCTTCAACCAGCCGGATCCCACTGGGAATTGTAGTTGTAGGTGGGATAATGTTCTCGCTGTTACTTACATTGCTCGTTATTCCGGCTATCTATACATTTATGTCTGGTAAACACAAGAAAGGCACCAACCAGGAATATGACGAAGTCCATCGCGAGGAACGCCTGGAAGAGGAAAAATTATTACACACTGTTTAAATGGACGAAGACCTCCGGAATAAAATTAACCCGATGAAGCGATTTGTATTAGGGGCCCTATTGTTGTCAGGATTTCTCAGGGCCGAGGCACAGGTGCTAACACTTGAACAGGCGATCAATATTGCATTACAACGCAGTCTCGACATCAGGATTGCAAAGAACACTCTCGAGGGAACAATCATCAGTAACCACATTAGCGTGGCCGGTGGGCTTCCCGAAGTAACTGGTTCACTTAACAATAATCAATCGCTTACGAACCTTCGACAGGAGCTTAGCAATGGCACTGTTACAAAGCGACGTGGAAACCAAAACAATTCCCTGAATGGAAGCATTGCTGCAAGCTATGTACTCTTCAACGGTTTCAGGGTGATTGCAACCAGGGGCCGGCTTGAAGCACTTGAGAAGCAAAGTGAACACCTGGTGAATGTAGAGGTGCAAACGGTGATGGCTGATGTAATGGCCAAGTATTACGAGATCGTAAGACAGCAGGGGTATTTGCAAACACTTAGGCAGTCAATAGATGTTACCCTCCAGCGGCTGAACCTGGTGCAGGCGCGGCAGAGCGTTGGTCTTGCAAATAATGCAGATACCTACCAGGCACAACTCGATCTGAATGCCAGCAGGCAGGACTTCAGTTCGCAGGAACTTGTATTGAACCAATCGAAAAGCGACCTTCTGACCCTGCTCACCCTCCGGCCAGACAGTGCTATAGAAATCAGGGATACCATCATCATCGACACGGCTATAACGCTGCAGGGTGTCAAAGCAAAGCTTCCGCTAAATCCCGAACTGTTGTCAGCAGATGAACAGGTGAGGGTTTTCGAATTCCTTGCCCGCGAAGTAAATGCGCTCAGATACCCTTCGGTCGCACTAAATACCGGATTTAATTACGCCCAAAGCAGGAGTACTGCTGGCTTTACCCTGCTCAATCAGAATACCGGACCATTCATTGGTCTTAACTTACAGGTGCCGATCTTCAACGGTGGCGCCAATAAGCGACAACTGAGGGTAGCCGAAATCGACACCCGGAATGCGCGAATTACCCGGGAATCGTTGTACAACAATTTACAGGGAATGGTGGTAAGGGCATGGCAAGCTTATCAAAACAACCTTAGCCGCTTGCAACAGGAAAAAGCAAACAACAAAACCGCTGCCGACCTATTAAGCCTGGTGCAAAAAAGATTTGAGCTTGGCGTGGGAACCATCGTCGATGTCAGGGAAGCACAACGAACTTTTGTAGAGGCAGGCTTTCGGCTGGTGGAGCTTTCTTATAATGCGAAAATGGCGGAGATCGAATTGAAGCGGTATGCCGGGGAACTGGTGTTTTAAGCAGCCACTATCCGGTTCGATTACTCAAGCTTCAATCGGGTGAATAGAATTGTTGCGGTACAAGGGAGTGACACCCGTCCGACTGCGCAGCGGGCGGGCAACGATGCCGGGTTTAGTACCCCACGCCGGTCGCCAAAAAGTCTGCTTAAAGCAACGACATTGACTGTCGACGTTTAATTCCATGATCTCGAATTTCACCTGCTGATCAACCCATTGCCAGG
Organism: Segetibacter sp.; assembly: GCA_030146445.1. Taxonomy (GTDB): domain Bacteria; phylum Bacteroidota; class Bacteroidia; order Chitinophagales; family Chitinophagaceae; genus Segetibacter. The sequence continues at coordinate 8,663 of JASLBT010000434.1, forward strand.
GGCAAAGCTTAACTTTCATTCAGTTCAAGCGTTCGTCGCACGCATCCGCTTCCCGTTAGCCGGTTTTCACCTTTTAACTTGACTATTGTCATCTCACGACAGGTACCAGCTCGTCTTTAACGCATCGATCAATCATTATCAACTTTTCGCCATTCCCTAATCACCTAGGCCCGGTTACGCAACTTAGTTAGCAGCTGATCAACTTACACCTCAGCACCCACAATCCCGTTCCCCACCTACTTCTCGTTTGCTCCAAACGGGTTAACAAATACCCCGAAAGATTAACTAGACAATTAACAAAACCCTAAGCCGTTTGTAATGTAGACAGTATTTATACTGAAGTTTAAAATCTAATATCCCCGTTAGCCTCCTTTATCCAACTATTCTGAAAAACATTTTTTGCCTGCGCTGTACATTTTGTACAGCGTATGCAGAAATACAGATGCTTATTAATCAATCCATTGCAACCCGCCGGACCTTAATTGGTTCCATTTTCATTTGAGTTCCGCACCAAAGCGGGCAATCTGCAAAAGTTAGAACGCCATTCTCCTGTAATGTTTGCCTGAACACCATCCGTTCTCGCTGAGGACTTTTCCAATCATACCCCGAAAAGGCGGATTATCAGGATCAACCTGCTGTAAGATCGGCATCATGCCTTAGGATACTTCTCAGGTTTTAAATGCCCACTCCACACATTCGCTGGTACGTTCCACTTATTTTTGGCCAAACTTTCAGGCGTGAATTACAACCTCATCAGCAAGCTTCCCGACGTAGGCACCACCATTTTCACCGTAATGAGCCAACTTGCGGTTACACACGATGCTGTTAACCTGGGGCAGGGTTTTCCTGACTTTATGATGAGCGAAGAACTCGTATCAATGGTAAATAAAGCCATGAAAGCAGGTACAAACCAGTACGTGCACATGAACGGGCTGCCTTTGTTGCGTGAAAGAATTGCAGAAAAAGCGGCAACCCTCTATGGAACCTACATTAACCCCGATACCGATATCACCGTTACGCCAGGCGGAACTTACGCCATTTACACGGCTCTTACTACCGTTTTACAGCCGGGTGACGAGGTGATTATTTTTGAACCGGCTTATGACAGCTATATCCCAAATGTGGTGATTAATGGAGCGACCCCGATCCTGGTCCCGCTGAATTTTCCGGAATATTCAATACCCTGGAACGAGGTTCGAAAACAAATCACCAGCCGCACGAGAATGATCATGTTGAATTCGCCGCATAACCCCACGGGTAGCGTATTGAGCGCAGCAGACATCCAGGAATTAAGGTCGATCGTAAAGGGTACCGATATTTTGATACTGAGCGACGAGGTTTACGAGCACCTGATCTTTGACGGACTGGCACACCAGAGCATGCTGCGGTACCCCGACTTACTCGAAAGAAGCTTTGTATGCTTTTCGTTCGGTAAAACATACCACTGCACCGGATGGAAATTGGGGTATTGTATATCAGCTCCAGGGTTAATGAAAGATTTCAGGAAAGTTCACCAATATAATTGCTTCAGCTGCCATAGTCCATCCCAGGTTGGTATTGCTGAATACCTACAGGACGAGGCTGCATACCTGACACTTGGCGCGGGGATGCAGCAAAAGCGGGATTACTTCGCAGAGTTGATGAAGGCAACACCTTTCAAACCTATGCCTAGTTACGGCAGTTACTTTCAGTGTTATAGCTACGAAGGCCTCAGCGCTGAAAGTGACCAGGCGCTTGCCATCAGGATAACAAAGGAGTACAAGGTAGCGACTATCCCTGTTTCGGTCTTTTACAATAGGGGCAAAGACGATAAGGTGCTTCGGTTTTGCTTTGCGAAAAAAGAAGAAACACTTTTGACTGCTGTTGAACGCCTTTCCCGCATAAGCTTTTAGTGATAGCTGATGAATCAGACGACGTATTTGCCTGGCGCTTTGCATTAAGCTGACCCAGCCGGGGAAGTCTGATGCAGAGGGGCACGCTCAAAAAACTACACTACACCTTACATCAGCAGCTGGTCCCGGCAATGCTCAATCGCTCGACGAACAATAGCACGGCTGCGATAATAAGATCAGCCTCCCGGCTGGTTTCGTGG
>JASLBT010000246.1 GCA_030146445.1 Segetibacter sp.
ACTACAGGTTTTCGATAATTCCTGCTATCCCCTGGCCGCCACCGACACAAGCCGTCACCATACCATATTTTTTGTCGAGCCTTTTCAACTCGTGTAATAACTGTACTGTCAATTTGCTTCCGGTGCATCCAAGCGGATGTCCCAGTGCAATTGCCCCGCCATTGATGTTTACTTTTTCCGGATCAAGAGACAGCGCCCGGATCACCGCCAGCGACTGTGAAGCAAATGCCTCGTTGAGCTCAATAAGATCAATTTGACTCTGCGTCATGTTCGCCTGTTTCAGCACCTTCGGTACCGCTGCGACAGGCCCGATACCCATAATACGCGGATGCACGCCAGCGCTCACACAAGCAACGAGGCGGCCAATAGGTTTAAGTCCGAGTTCGTTCATCATTCTTTCGCCCATAACCAATACAAAGCTGCATCCATCGCTGGTTTGCGAGGAGTTGCCTGCGGTTACCACTCCATTTGCAGCAAATGCGGGCTTTAACCTGGCCAAAGCCTCCATGCTGGTGTCGGCCCTTGGACCCTCGTCGGTATCCACCACGTAGTTACGGGTCTTCTTTTTCCCGTTTTCGTCCAGGTACACTTCCTCAACGGGCATGGGTAAAATACCCGGTTTAAAGTAGCCTTTTTCGATGGCGCTGATCGCTTTCAGGTGTGAATTGTAACTAAATTCATCCTGATCTTCGCGACTGATGTTGTACTCTTTTGCCACTGCTTCAGCGGTGAGTCCCATATTAAGGTAATAATCCGGCTCGTCTGAAGCAATCGAATAGGATGGCACCGTTTTCCAACCCGCTGTGGGTACCATCGACATGCTTTCGGTACCACCTGCAATGATGCAATCTGCCATTCCCATCCGGATCTTGGCAGTTGCGATTGAAATTGTTTCCAAACCACTTGCGCAATAGCGGTTAACAGTCATACCGGGAACATCAAAACCAAGTGCCCGGGCTGCAATGATCCGCCCAAACTGCAATCCCTGCTCCGCTTCGGGAACAGCGTTTCCCACGATTACATCGTCTACCCGCTCCGCCTCCAACTGCGGAACCGACGCCAGTAATCCTTTGATTACTTCTACGGCGAGGTCGTCGGGACGTGTAAACCTAAACCCTCCTTTTTTACTTTTTGTTACTGCCGTACGAAAGCCGGCCACGATGTATGCTTCCTGCATAAAAATATTTTTGAACAGACTCAAATATACGAAAAAACTAAACGGTTGCACCAACAACTAATTTCATCCAAACGCCCGCTGTGAAAGGAAATCAGCCATTAGAAACGAAGACTTATTGATTTTGAAATCGAGGCAAAACCCGCAACGATCCGCCAGATTCGTTCCCCTGCTAAGGCGTTGATAAACGTCCCGGAGATGCATACAGCCGGATTTAATCTGGTTGGTAATATCTTCGCGCGATGATGTATGCTTTGCTCCGTAATATGCTGTTTCGGTTTGATGCAGAAGGAGTGCACTATTTCTCGATGAATGCACTTAAAACTGCAGTAACGTTTGCTCCTTTTAAGCATCTGATCGAAAAGCAATTCAGGGTTTCCGATCAAAAACTGCGAACTGAGTCATTCGGCCTAACCTTCTCTAACCCGGTAGGACTTGGTGCCGGCTTCGATAAGAATGCCTTATACCTGAAAGAACTGCAGATGCTCGGCTTCGGCTTCGTGGAGGTGGGTACCGTTACCCCTAAGGCACAGGAAGGCAATGAGAAACCGAGGTTATTCAGGTTACCGAAAGACCAGGCCATCATAAACCGCATGGGATTCAATAATCACGGTGTTAAACAGGTGTCTACCCGGCTTAGAGACTGGTTTTCCCAACCCCAGAACCATGCAGACGCCCGGCTGATCGTTGGTGGAAACATCGGCAAAAACAAGGCAACAGCAAATGAAGACGCGTGGCGTGATTATGAAATCTGCTTTAATGAGCTGTTCGATTGTGTCGACTACTTCGTGATCAACGTAAGCTCTCCCAATACACCCGGGCTACGGGAATTGCAGGAAAAGGGAGCATTAATCAAAATCTTATCTCACCTGCAGCTGCTGAACCACGCAAAATCAAAGCCTAAGCCGTTGTTGTTAAAGATTGCCCCCGATCTTTCGTGGCAGCAAACCGACGACATCCTGGAGATTGCGGAAACGGTAAAGCTTAACGGCCTGGTAGCAACAAACACCACCATCAGCCGCGATAACCTGCTTACGCCTGCGGCTTCCGTACAGCAGATAGGTGCCGGCGGGCTTAGTGGCCGACCGCTAAAGGAAAGATCAACGGCAATGCTGCAGTACATTCATCAGCATACAGGGGGCAGTCTCCCGGTAATTTCAAGCGGCGGGATCTTTACAGGGGCAGACGCAAAAGAGAAAATTGATGCAGGTGCGTCCCTTGTGCAGGTTTGGACCGGCTTTGTATACGAGGGGCCGGCAATTGTGAAAAATATTTGTGAACACCTAGCCCGTTAGCATGCATATAAAAGTAAACCTCGAACCGAAAATCATCAACGAATGTTTGGCTTTACACTATCGTAACCATCCGCTTGGCCGAAGACAATTGAAGAAACTCGTTTGGATCCCGTTGGTGCTGCTTGCCCTGGCGGTATACCTTATCTATCCCTCTATACAAAACCGGCAGGTTGAACAAAACCTCTACATCGGCTTGTTGTACCTGGCACTATCAGCAGGCTATTATATTTATATGCGAAAACGAATGCTCACTTCAGGCAAAATTGTGTCTGCTTCACTCGGGGCAAACGCCACCTTTGATATGGAGGTCGACACCGAATATCTTCGAAGCAATACTGCCTCTGAAACACTCGACACGTCGTGGAGTGATTTTACTGAAGCGTTAATAGGAAATTCTATCGTGTTGCTTTATCAGCAGAACGGATCATTTTCAATGTATCACCAATCGTTTTTTCAGCCGGGCGATTTCGAAATATTCAAATCGTGGGTAAACGAAAAGATACATCCCGTTTTTCGAGGTTTATAAACCGGGATTTTTGCAACGGCTCTACATTCACCACCGTTTTTGAAAACATCAAAGCCAGGATGGATCAATCTTTTAACAATGGATTCGCTGATCAGTCATCTAACAAATGCAAAGGATAGTCGCGGCAACGATGCCTGCGGTTTCGGAACGTAGCCTCGTATCGCCGAGCGTACAGGGCTCATATCCATTTTGCAGTGCCAGCTCAATTTCCGACCTGCGGAAGTCGCCTTCAGGACCAATCAGGATTTGACATGAGTCAGTTGCAAATTGGCCGATATGTTTCCGGGCTTCGTTTTCGCAATGAGCGATCAGGCGAACATGGTATTTTTCCCCGTTAACGACCTGCCTGAACGGGGTTACCTCATTCAACCGAGGCAGCCAATATTGCCTGCTTTGCAGCATTGCACTCACTACGATGGTTTGCATTCTTTCGAGCCTGAAGTGTTGCTTTTCCGTGCGGTCACATATTAAAGGAACGATTTCACTTACACCAACCTCCGTTGCCTTTTCGAGAAACCACTCGAACCTGGTGCTGTTTTTAAGTAGGGAGATCCCAATCGAGATATTACGTTGTGGTTTACGGTGGAAGGTGCTTTCCATTACTCTAACGGTGCACTTACGCTTATCATCCTCTACGATCGTCGTTATGGCAGCATTTCCCTTTCCGTCTGTTAATTCCAACTGCTCTCCGGGCTTCATGCGGAGCACCTGTACGACATGACGGGACGTATCTTCATCAAGGGTGAGGAATTCAGACAGGATTGCTGCTGTGCTATAGAACAATGGTAACGGCATAGCCGCAAAGGTAAAGAAATGGTGCTGCGGCAATGTTTTGTTCGGGGTCTGGCTGACTAAAGTACAAAACTGCTGTCCCCCTATAGCCCGAACTTTCACTAGAAAGGAGGTGGTTCGTCGAAACCGTCGTCGAATTCACCGGAATTCATCTTGCTGCCCTTTTGAATGAACAATTTTGCGCCATCGTTATTGCCTGCACCAGCCTCCGGTGCAACAGGCTTCCAGTTGCCGCCGCCCGAAGGAGCATATCCGCCGGAAGGGTCCTCGCCTTCTTCTTCAACAAACTTCTGAATATGCAGAAGGGCACGAAGCTTTATTGTTTCAAGGCTACCATTACGGTGTTTGGCTATTCTAACATGGGTTTCGCCGCGGTTGCTTTCGCCCATTTCGTTGGTGTTGATCTCGTAGTATTCGGGGCGATAAAGAAACATTACCATGTCGGCATCCTGTTCGATCGCACCAGATTCACGGAGGTCACTCAATTGTGGCATCTTGCTCTCTTTCCGGGTCTCTACCGCCCGGCTTAACTGGCTGAGTGCAATGATGGGCACCTGTAGCTCCTTTGCAAGACCTTTAAGGTCTCTTGAAATACGGCTGATTTCCTGTTCACGGTTGCTCTGACGGTCGCCACTTCCACTCATCAGCTGTAGATAGTCGATGATGATCAGCCCAACCTGGTGTTTGTTTACGAGTCTTCTTGCTTTCGCACGAAACTCAAAGATATTCAGGGCTGCTGTGTCGTCGATAAAGATTGGGGCACTGCTAAGCTTATTTATTCCTTTGGTATAAAGTTGTTGCATTTCGTAGTCTTCCAGCTTACCCCGGCTGATCTTTTCCAGCATGATCCCGCTTTCGGCGCTGAGAATACGTTGCACCAGCTGCGAAGCGCTCATCTCAAGTGAGAAGAAGGCAACACCAACCGGCTTTATTGAGTTAAGGGCCGCACTCCTGGCAAGGTTAAGTGCAAAGGCGGTTTTACCCACTGACGGTCTTGCCGCCAGGATAATCAGGTCGGTCGGCTGCCAGCCGTAGGTTACTTTGTCAAGCGAAGGAAAGCCGGTCGGAACCCCTGATATGTCTTCCTGCTTATTTCGCAGATCCTCGATCCGGCTAATTGTTTTTACGAGTACCGTACCTATGTCGTCAAAATTCTTTTTAAGGTAGTTGTTCGTAATGTTGAACATCTTGCTTTCGCTCTCATCGAGCAAATCGAACACATCGGTACTGTCCTCGTAAGCATCGCCTATGATTTCACCACTGATCCGTATCAATTCCCGCTGGATAAACTTTTGCAGAATGATCCGTGCGTGGGCTTCGATGTTCGCCGTAGAGACAACTGAATTGGTAAGCTTGGTGATGCCGTAAGGACCACCAACCATATCCAACTCCTCCTTCATCTTCAACTCTTCCACTACCGTCAAAATGTCGATAGGAAGACTCTTTTGTGCAAGTGATTGAAAAGACTTGAATATTCGCTGGTGGGCATCAACATAAAAGCACTCCGGCTTTAAGATTTCCACGACGTTATCGAAAGCACTCTTCTCCAGCATAATCGCACCCAATACCGCTTCTTCCAACTCTTTTGCCTGCGGGGGAATTTTCCCGTAGACCATAGTGCTCAGATCCAGGGAAGGCTTCCGCCTGTTCTTTCTATCCTTGTTTAAGTTCGTTAAATCCATTCTTTATGAAGATCAGTATGGTTAGTAAATTCAGGTAATCCGCCAGCCTCCCACTTACAACAGATCATTACGAAATTGTTATCTTCTTTTATCGGCGCGCTACCAAAACTTGGCGGGAGGGCGAATATAGGTGTCAATTTTTTCAGGAAAAAAATTTTGATAGTTCAATATTTATGCAATAGTCATCCACAGACATTTCCACAGTTTGCTCCCTTAAACCTTTGGTTAATAAGAATTTTTGAAGGGTTCTCCACAATTTAAAAAAGTTTTCATCCATTCGCCCGATAAAATGCACACTCGTTGTGCAGAAAGATTTTATCCCAAAATGTTGGTTCGGTATCAAATTTAGAATAAGTGTCATCGTAGAAATCTTTCTACAACCATCGTAGTTTTACGATATTTGGCACAGCGATTTTCACGATGGTCATATCGTTGTGCTCTGCCCCAAACCTGTTCGCGCGTCACTCGCTTTTACCGCAATCCTCTATTCAGCAGCGGGATTAAAGATGTGAAAAAATCCGTCTTTCAGAAGTTCGTTTTGGTACTATGCAGGCGGTTTACCACTGCTGGGAGGGAGCTGTTTTCGACATAGCGAAATTGCCGTCACATCAGAGTTGTTGTTGAGTCAATTGAATAGCAGGCTGCAGGTGGAGCCGACAGCCCTCTGCCTTTTGCGCACCCTATTTCGTATCTACATGAAACATATTGTCCGGGGTTCAGGCCCGGACTGCTCAATTTCCTGCATCTTTCATATACCATCAATTATATTTGCACCTCGACAAAAATGACTCATGACCATAAGTTATAAATGGCTAAGTGAATACATTCCCGGTATACCTGCCCCTGAAGAATTATCGGGCATTCTTACCGCTGTAGGATTAGAAGTGGAGAGCATGGAGTCGTTCGAAAGTATACGAGGGGGGTTAAGGGGTTTAATCGTAGGTGAAGTGCTAACCAGTGTGCTCCATCCGAACGCAGACAAATTAAAGATTACTACAGTTGATACGGGGGATGGAACGCCATTACAGATCGTTTGTGGTGCTCCAAATGTTGCCGTAGGTCAGAAAGTAATTGTAGCTCCTGTGGGCACCACCATCTATCCCACCAACAGCGAGCCCGTGACGATGAAGACAGCTAAAATCCGGGGCGTTGAAAGCCAGGGGATGATTTGCGCAGAAGACGAAACCGGTCTGGGCACGAGTCACGAGGGCATTCTCGTGCTACCAGCTGAACTAAGTACCGGCAGCCCCGTTGCTGCGTATTTTCAACCGCACACAGATGTGATCTACGAGATCGGTCTGACACCGAACCGGATGGATGCCATGAGCCATTTCGGCGTAGCAAAAGATGTTTGCGCCTACCTCTCGTACCACGAAAACAAAGACGTCAGGGCCATAAGTCCATACGACCTCCAGTTTAAAGTCGATAATCATACACTGCCCATACGTGTAACAATCGATAACCCGCTCGCCTGTCAACGCTACGCAGGGGTAAGTATTCACAACATCAAAGTTCAGGAGAGCCCCGTTTGGTTAAAGAACAGGTTGATGTCAATCGGCCTCCGACCCATTAACAACGTTGTGGATGTAACTAATTTTATCCTACACGAAACGGGGCAGCCCATTCATGCATTTGATGCTACCGCAATCATTGATCAAACTGTTATCGTAAGAAACCTTCCT
>JASLBT010000461.1 GCA_030146445.1 Segetibacter sp.
TGTTTCATGACAATCGAAGATGAAACAGGTTTTGCCAACCTGGTCATCTTTGCAAGCTTGTTCGATAAGTTCCGGAAAGAAATACTCCAATCCCGTTTATTAATGGTGGAGGGCAAACTGCAACGTGAAGGTGAAGTGACCCATGTTATTGTGAGGACATGTCACGATTTTTCAAAGATGTTGCGTAACCTGACCGGTACTGAAAATGTAAGTCAACCCGTTCTCACCCTTTCCAGGGCAGATGAAAAAACCCATACCGTTCCCACTTTCCCTGGTCAAAATAAACGAACCCAGGTCCGGAAAACCACACAGGAAGAACTCTTTCCTGCAGCAAGAAATTTCAGGTAGACGAACGCCATGCAATGACCGGTCGCACCCCTAACATCTCCTAGGGTATCCATTCTTCATTTTTCAAAAAGTCGATCAGCCGTGGATCATTGGACGACATTGGTGGCAGCCACAGCTCTACCCGCTCGCGGTTCCACCATAATCCATGTTCATTGCCAGGCAGTGCAAACCGGTAGCGGTACAGCACTGCACGAATGTACTTTGGCGGCTTGCCGGGGAACGGATTCTCAGCAAACAACGACAGCGTACCCGGTTCATTATGCAGAAGTTTCCACACGAGGTTCAGCGTCCACGGATATTCATATGGAGACGACATGCTAGCGAACCACATCTGCCAGTCTAGCCGCAACTGGTATGGTGCTATCTGCGGGGGACGTTTTTCAAGGTGCACCGGCAGGCCCTTGTAAACATACGGCTGCCAACCTGCCTGGTCGCTCGTGTCTGCTTTATTTGTGCCTTCAAAGACGACGTTCAAGCGTTCCTGCCCAACCGTCCCGAATGCTCCATAAGTATTGACAAGATCCAGTGGGTCGAATGAGGTGTTCATGATTTGGCCCGGGGAGAGCATGTTCACTGCAGGGCGGATGCTAAGCAAGGCAATGATCACGGTAACCACCCACGCGGTGGTGCGCATTGGCTTTGATTCAACACCGTTTTCGGAAGCTGCCGCTGCCCTGCGCACCAGCGGTTTAGGAAGGAGTTTCGCCCAGAAGCCGTCATCAAAACAAGCGAGCGCAGGAATGATCGTCAGCCAGTTTAAAAATGAGAGATTACCACTTATGACGATCGTAAGCTGGAACAATACGATCATTGTGCCGGCAATATGCCGGGCAACTCTTGGCCAGAATACGAATAAAGGCGCGACGATTTCAGCAATGTGGTTAAACCAAACACCAATACTCAGTACACTTTTTGGCAAAAAATGGAACCAGCGGCTGAGCGGACCAGGTATTGGCTGGGTTTCGAAATGATAATTCAGGGCGGTTGCATTACGCCAGATTTCATCTCCCCGCAGCTTGATCAAACCTGCACCCAGCATAATGCGAAACACGAGCCACCGGAATAATACAATGATTGGCATTGGTGGGGCATACCGCGGAAAGGGTTGTGCATTAAGCAGCGGACATAGGAAAATGGCGAGGAACCCGGTCTCGGTAAGTTGGATCTCCCAGCCATAGCCGTACCACTCTTGTCCGACATGGTTGAATGACGTATACAGAAACCACATCACGGCAAGCATCAAAGCATTTGCATAGCCAGCGATTACAATACAAGAAAGCAGGAAGCCGGTCCATGCCACGGTAAGCAGTGCAGGATCAGAATGCCCGAACCAAAAAACCGAGGGCAGTCGCAGGAAGCCTGCTGTATCCGAGCCGAGTGCTGCACTAACTTTCTTCAGGTAAATACCAACCGGGGTAAGCCCGTTAGATCCGATTAATGGGAGTGCCTGGTTAATGGCGACAAGAAAGGCGATGGCGTAGACTAATCCCAGCAGCCGGAGTATAACGAAACGGGTGAGCCAGTAGGTAGGCTTATCCGGCACCTCGTCCATTTCGCGTTCGTTATTGATACCTTCCATTCCCGGCATTCTTGAATTACGTTAATTCAAAATATGATTCGGGTACAAAAATTAATCCCAAAAACCTGTGGAAAATAAAGTTTGTGACAGAACGCTCAGGGGATATCCGGCTTGCAACACCGCTGCTGCAAACACCATGTTTGCGAAGGCACCTGGATTCACGCAACCGGAAAAAAACGGCATCAAATTTTACAACAAGTAGTACGCAACACCAGGAGTGATTATCAGCGCATAGCCGGAGCCGCTAATTGTGCAACAGCATTTGAAGCACCTTCGATCGATTTCCGTTTTCAGGTGTGATTGTATCCGCAATGTTGTACATCACAAAATTTTTTGTAATTTTCAAATTAACCCTGGCTAACATGAAAGAGCCAACATTTCGGAAGCTGGACATGGAATTGCCGCTGCAGCATACTTACGACCAACGGCCATGGTTTATTGGCGGGGTACTCTTTGCTGTCGTTTTTCTACTTATTGTAGCATATGCCTATCTGCAACACAAGGGTTAACATTGTATAGGCTGGATAAGGACATAGCTGAGCGGCGGTATTTACAGAATATTTATTCCTGCCCAAACCCCTATATCCCTGCCGGGAGCCTGGTAATTAAACAATCATTTGGTTGTTTCCTGGAACCGGATTTGGTTTTGAGGGGCCTGCTGAACAGGTAAGAAATTATACATCAGATTGGCAGGAATAATTTAAATTTAGAGATCCAGAACTGAAGCACCCGGGCGGCAGAATTGACTAACGATGAATTAGCTTATTCAAACACTTTTACTCCGCTTTTTTTACAGGATCTTTTACTTCAGCTACCAATGGCGATAACGACTCTTCACCGGACTAAAGCTTTTCGCTGGAATTTTCGACGAGGTTCTGCCGCTTCCTTCTTAAAAATGAATGATCCTCCCGCAGGTGAATAAGCAGGCGGGTAAGCACTTTTTATTCCAATCATTTTAATAGTAAACCTTAATTACATGAAGAAAATTGTACTCCTGACCCAGCTCTTCGTTCTATTTACTGTTTTTGGTTATTCGCAGTCAGACCGATTTTGGTCGGTGAACAATCAGAGCCGAAGCAGCATTGTTACAGATAAGGCCGTTTCAAGACTTAGTTATCCTAAAACATTTAAGCTCTTCAACTTGAATACTGCTTCTTTCCGGCAGGAGTTATTTGCCGTTATTGGAGCTAACGCCGCTAAACGTTCGACCATTATATCCATACCGAATGCAGATGGTAATCTCGAACAATTCGAAGTAGTAGAAGCGTCGAACTTCGAACCTGAACTACAGGCCCGGTTCCCTGATATCAGGGCTTTTTCAGGGAAAGGTATTACTGATAAGTTCGCCACATTAAAGTTGAGTATTTCTCCACAAGGAGTGCAAACGATGGTTTTCAGAACGGAAAACGATAACGAATTTATTGAGCCCTATTCTAAGGACCGCAAAGTGTACGCAGTTTACCGGTCACACCGCGAAAAAGGCCAATTACCCTGGAACTGTACGACCGAAGAAAAACAGCTTGCGGCCGACATTAATTCGCAGCTTGGGCAAGTAGCGAAAACCGGGAGTTCGAGCGGGCAGTTAAAAACAATGCGGTTGGCGCAATCTTGTAATGGCGAATATGCAAACTATTTTGGAGCAACGAGCGCATCGGAGGTTGGGCTTGTTTTAGCGGGCTTTAATGCCACCCTGACGCGGTGTAACGGATGTTACGAAAAAGATCTCGCACTACATCTCAACCTCATTGCAAATACGACCTCCGTTATCTATTACAATCCTTCAACCGATCCATATACCAGTATGTCGAGCTGGAACCTGCAATTGCAGAAAACGCTCACTTCTGTTATTGGAAGTGCCAATTATGATATCGGCCACATGTTTGGTGCTTCCGGGGGTGGTGGAAACGCCGGCTGCATCGGGTGCGTTTGCGTTGACCCTGCCTCCCCCAATTCCCTTGCAAAAGGAGCTGGTATCACATCGCCCGCCGACGGGATACCTGAAGGAGATAATTTCGACATCGATTACGTAGCACATGAGGTGGGTCACCAATTAGGCGCTAATCACACTTTCTCTCAATCACTTGAGGGTACCGGCCAAAACAAAGAAGTGGGTTCGGGTATCACCATCATGGGCTATGCCGGTATCACCTCCCAGGATGTCGCTCCACATTCAATTGACATTTTTCATGAAACCTCTATCGAGCAGATCCAGAATAACCTGTCCACAAAAACCTGCCCGGTTTCCACAAGTGCAAATAACGCTGCCCCGGTGATTGCACCGCTGAGCAATTATATCATTCCCATTAGTACTCCGTTCGCTCTTGGTGCGCAGGCAACCGATGCGAATGGCGATCGACTAACCTATTGCTGGGAGCAAAATGATAATTCAACCACATCCGGAACGGGAAGCGTAGCATCGCCAACAAAATTAACGGGTCCAAACTGGTTAACATTCCGGCCAACCACATCCGGCACCAGGACCTTTCCAAAGTTATCGACCATACTAGCCGGTCTAATGGTCACCCCGCCGCTTGCAGGCGGTGACGCAGGGGCCAACATCGAGGCATTGAGTTCAGTGACCAGGACGCTAAACTTCAGGGTAACGGTCAGGGACAACCATCCGTACACATCAACATCCATAGGGCAAACATCCTTCGCCGACGCTGTTGTAGATGTTACGAACACAGCAGGTCCTTTTGAAGTGACCGCACCAAATACCAATGTCACGTGGCCGGCCGGGGGGCAGGCTACTGTAACCTGGAGTGTAAACGGAACCAACACGGGACTTGTAAACTGTGCAACAGTAAACATCTTGTTGTCAACAGATGGTGGCAATACATTTGCCGCCCTGAAGTCTGGTACGCCAAACGACGGCAGCGAAGTAGTTCCCGTTCCCACTGCCGGTGGTAGCGCTAACCGGATAAAAATTCAAGCGGTTGGCAACATCTTCTTCGATATCTCTGATGTCAATTTCACCATTGGGCAGGCCACTACCACTTGTAACAGTCCTTCCGGACTAACCTCCTCTTCGATTACGTCGAACAGTGCTACCGTAAGCTGGGCTGCATCTACCGGCGCTACAAGTTATGCGGTGGATTACAAGCTTGCCTCATCAACAACCTGGATCAGTGCAGCGTCAGCCACCACGGCTACCACCGTTAATCTAACCGGTTTAAGTGCAAATACGACGTACCACTGGAGAGTTCGTTCAACCTGCTCATCAGGTGAAACCAGTGCATTTGCCCAGGCGCAATTTACTACTGCAGGTGTCGCCTGTGTAAGCCCATCAGGTTTAATCTCCTCAGCAATCACGCAAACCTCCGCTACCGTAGCCTGGAGTTCCGCTTCCGGCGCAAGCAGCTATGCGGTGGAATATAAGACCACCTCATCGTCAACCTGGATTGTTGCCGCGTCTGCTACTACCAATACATCCGTGGGTTTAACCGGGTTAACAGCAGGTACGAGTTACGACTGGAGAGTTCGCTCAAATTGCCTCGGCGGATCCAGCAGTAATGTTCAGGCACAGTTTACCACCAGCTCATCGCAATCCTCAACTTGTCCGGGCAGCAGTGATATAACCACCAACGGTACTATCGCAGGCGCCGGGTCAATTTCATTGAACACGGAAACAAAAGGTTTAATAAACGTACGGGGTGATGTTGATCATTACAAGTTTAGTATCGCAAGCAGCCAACAGGTTACGATATTGTTATCAACGCTTCCGGCAGATTACCAGTTGGCTTTGTTGAGCTCCGGAGGCACCGTGTTGCAGTCATCAAAAACCAATGGCTTTACCAATGAAAGGATAATCAGGACTTTAAATGTGGGTTCTTATTATGTAAAGGTCTATCCAAAGAACAGCGGGGCATACGATGCAACCAGGTGCTATACCTTAACAGTATCTGGTTCAGCTTCTAGAATGGCTGATGCCGACATGGTGGAATACGTGGGAGACAGGTTAAACGTGGCACCGAACCCGGCGCGTGAGGCAGTAAAGCTGGCATTCAATTCGGAGGTTCGTGGTACAGCTACGGTGTCTGTGATCAACCAAACGGGTTCAGTGGTGTTGAAGCAGAGCCTTGCAGTAAATGCCGGAGCTAATACCAAAACGCTGGATGTAAGCAATCTGGCAAACGGCGTATATGTGCTGAGGTTACAATCTGGTACATTGACACAGATGGCTAAACTGGTGATTGCGAAATAAAAGTGATCCCAAGCTAAATAAAAGAGGCTGCCTGAATAAGGCGGCCTCTTTGTTTGCAGGGGTGGAAAGGAAATCATAAGTCAAAAGGCAAAAAGGGTTTCTCTCGGCGTGATCTCTGGCGACTCCCGTTCTCCGCGGTGAAAGGAAATCAAAAGGCAAAAGTCAAATTCATAAGGCAAACAGGGTTTCTCTCCGCGTGATCTCTGGCGACTCCCGTTCTCCGCGGTGAAAGGAAGTGAAAACCAGGTTACCTTAATGGTCGGGAACATGGAATGGGATGTCTACTTTCGCTAAAAAGCCGATGAACGTCTACCAGCAATGCATTACCCTATCGGAAAAGAAGAGGGGATTTCATTTGATTACGACTGAAGTGGTGCGCGCAGTGCCTGAATTGGCGACTATAAAAATGGGCATGTGCCAGGTATTCATCCAGCATACATCCGCATCACTTACCATCAATGAAAATGCTGATCCAACGGTGAGAAAGGATTTCGAGATGTATTTCAATAAGACCGTAAAGGAGAACGATCCTGATTATGCCCACGACTATGAAGGCTCCGACGATATGCCCGCACACCTGAAGGCAGCCCTACTCGGCAATTCGGCGCTGATCCCGATCCGAAATGGAAAACTGGCACTTGGAACCTGGCAGGGCATCTACTTTTGTGAGCACCGCAACCACGGCGGACCAAGGTCATTGGTGATCACCGCCTGGGGTATTTAGAGGAGTAGTTATTATACTATGTGGAAGTGTGGCATCACCGTTCAAAAACAAGTACGCCCAACTGAAGAAGTTTTTTTTGGACCCAACTGTATCAATTCTATTTAGCATCCTTGCGTCGCACTCGTGTACTGCAGTTTCACTAAGCAGCTTTTAATTTCAAAAAAGCTTATCTAAACGACCTTGATTGCTCCATATCATTGTGCCCATAGTATAGCAGTGCGACGAGTGTCGCACGACGTAGTGTGCTGGCAACGGCTGCGCCATAGTGCCACTTCACCATGGCCCATAAATCTTGTTTTTCCAATGTTCCCCTGAATCGGGGATAGTCCGTGATTTTCAGTATTATGCATAATGGCTGAGCTTAATAATGCTTATACCCACAAGCGTCCGGCTTTGGTTGCAATCTATGCCGCTATTGCTGCCTTTCTTACCTATACGATGATCTTTGGTTTTCGTAAGTCGTTTGTGGTTTGCACATTTGATGGATTGACGGTTTTTGGGATGAACTACAAAACCGTATTGGTGATTTGCCAGGTGTTGGGTTATATGCTGGCGAAGTTTTACGGCATTAAATACATCAGTGAGTTGCGCAGGATCGGAAGGGGCAGGATCATACTGCTGTTGGTGGGCATAGCATGGATGTCATGGTTGCTGTTTGCGCTGGTGCCGGTGCCGTACAACATTGTGTTTTTGTTTGTAAATGGTTTTCCGCTCGGCATGTTGTGGGGTGTTGTTTTCAGCTACGTGGAAGGTAGGCGAAGTACCGACTTCATCGGTGCCGCACTGGCCGTAAGCTTTATTTTCGCTTCGGGATTTGTGAAGACGGTCGGCGGTTGGTTACTGATGGAACTGGAGCTCTCGGAATTTTGGGTGCCATTTGTTACCGGTTTGGTGTTTGCGCTGCCGCTGCTGCTTTTTGTTTCGATGATGGAAAAGATCCCTCCCGCCGATGACCTGGATAAGCTGGAAAGAATGGAAAGGTTGCCGATGCCCGCCGAGAAACGGAAGGAGTTGATCAGGCGCTTTTTACCAGGACTCATTACCTGCATTCTTATCTACACGTTTGTGACGATCTTCCGCGATATCCGCGACAACTTTAGCGCCGACATGTGGAAGGAAATGGGTTACCTGAACCAACCGGCGCTTTTTTCAAAAACAGAAACACCCATCACCATCGCTATTCTTTTGTTGATCGGCAGCATGACGTTGCTTCGCAAAAACTTTATGGCCTTTATGCTCAATCACCTGGTTATTGCGGCAGGTTTCGTGGTAGCAGGCGTATGTACCTGGCTGTTTAGCAATGGCGGCCTTTCTCCATTCTGGTGGATGACGCTAACCGGCCTCGGCCTGTACATGGTGTACATTCCGTTTAATGCGGTGTTCTTTGAGCGAATGATCTCGAGTTTCCGTTTCACGGGCAACGTTGGTTTCCTGATCTACATTTCCGATTCCTTTGGCTATCTCGGTAGCGTAGGCGTATTGTTCAGCAAAGAAATATTTAAGGTGAAGCTCAACTGGGTGCAGTTTTTCTCGAACAGCGTCATGGTGCTTTCTGTTTTTGGAGTGGTGTTAACGGTGTTTTCAGCCTGGTACTTCTGGCGCAAGCACGCCCAGGCGAGAATAGAACAAGGATATCACGGATGAAACAAATGATCAGTTGTTAATCGATTGGGTCGTTCACCTGGACATTTTTCGGCCGCCGGCCGGGGGCATCTATGAGCACTAAGCATCCGGGCGAATGCAACGTTTTGTTCCGGGGTAAATATCAATGGCAGACAAGTATGGAAAATTGATTACAACTATCTTATTGCTTGAATTTACAGGTGTACTGTCTTGCCAGAGCACACTGGCTATCCAGCCTGGTGTAGTTGCACCGAATAAAATCTTGCTCCTGGTATTAAGGGTAAGCGTCTGGCAACCGGTGCGCTAATGATTTAAGTGGAAGGGTTGTTGGCTGAAGTCTTTCGATATCAATGTACTTCTGCAACCTTTAGTCCGTGCTTAGAAAATTATAGCGGCAACAGCAGAAAAAAATTTTTCTGAAAACGAGAAACGCCTATTTTTGCAACCCCTAATACAAACAAGTACGAGGGTCAAACTCCTCCTTAGCTCAGTTGGTTAGAGCATCTGACTGTTAATCAGAGGGTCCCCCGTTCAAGTCGGGGAGGGGGAGCTGAAAATCAAGCAGTTACGAGGTCAAATTTGTAACTGCTTTTTTATTTGCAAGTAATTTGCAAGTAAAATGTAAATAGAGATTTTTAGATATTTAACCTTCCTTTACCTTCTTCAACTTGACTTACAGGTCATTATTCAAAAAGTAAAACTGGATTTAAAATGCTGTCGAGATTTTTGGAGTCCACACCTAATTTCAAGCAATCTAATTTTTATGTGTT
>JASLBT010000065.1 GCA_030146445.1 Segetibacter sp.
GGTACCCAGCGCGTAAGGCAGATGCCGGAATTTAACTCTCCCCCCGGGAATGGTTGTCCTCTCCAGAACTGATCACCGGTTGTGCCTCCCCAGACTACTTTGCCTCCCAGTACAAACCGTCCGTTGACAATAGACAGTTGCGGACCTGTATTCTGATGAACAGGATCATCGACCACAATTTCTTTAGCTGTAAATTCACGAACATTTTCCGGCAAACTGTTATACAAGTTTTCGGCCTGCACTACGGAAGTTGTACTTCTTTTTAACCGCTTTGCAAGACTTTGTTGGTAACAGGAGAATTTTGAATTAACGATCATATTTGGATACGCAAGGGGTCCGAATGCTTCAACATTTTTCGCGCTACAATTCCAGATTAGTGAATTAGCTGCGGTCCATCCTCCTGCCTGCGAGCGTTGCATATCATATGAGAGCCGAAGGTCAGCTCCTTCGATGTGTACATTTTCATAAAGAACTCCTGATGCCCAGCTTTCGAATGACCCGCTTGCGCCCAAAGCATTTGTTGCTTTACAATCCAGGAAAACATTTGGCCCACCGGAGCAGAAACCGACTGCAAAGGCGTTAACACCAGAATCGGAAGTACACCTGTTTACCAAAACCTGTTGACCTTCTACAAGAAAACTATACCTGCGGTATCCGGCAATTTCTGAAATCGGTTGTTCACTTTTACAATTCAGAAGAGTAACCTTTCGTGCACGGGGACCAACCCGGATTGCCGAACTTACAAAATGACGCGCAACAACATCCCGGATCCAGGTATCTTCAGAATAGTTAATCTGGATACCTATCCATGAATGTTCTTCATCAGCCCTGTTGTTTGTGTCAAATTCACTTTCTATGGTTATCCCCTCAAACCCGATATGATGAACCAGCTCATCACTTAATACTTTTCGTACTGTTCCGGCACCGTATAAATCTTCGAGCGCAGTTGTGATCGGTGCGTCCAATATTATTTCCTTTTTTGCTGCGTTCACGGCAGTAATTACCCTGTCCCATCTTAACACTCTCGAACCTGTTGGCCATCTCATTCCCCGGTTCTCAGAAAACATTCCTTCATCTTTATTCATACCGATGTCGGAAATCCAGTTTGCCTGGCTCGGACGAGTTATTACAATACGATCTCCGGTATTCAACCCGGTTACGCTTTCAACTGTAATCCTGTTGCTTCCCGCAGGAACAATTGTGTTAGTCACTTTTATGGGATTCGCAGGAGAAGCAGAGTCAACAGTCCCAATCATGATTAAAGTACGACGGTCTGTCCCTGTGGCCTCAATAACAGTTTTATCATTGTCGGCATTTCCTCTTAGCACAATTCCGCTTCTATTTAGAAGAAGTTGGCCTGAAACGCTGAACCTGCCTTCAGCTAGTTGCAAAGCACCGCGAAAACCATCCTTTTGCATCGGAAGCTTTCCTATATAATCAATGGCAGACTGCAAGATCCTGGTATCATCACTGCCTGTTGGACGAACAAACAACACGGTGGGAACTCCCGGTGGGGTATTGCCACCACCTTTATAGCCGGCGAATGAAAAGTCGATTTTGGTGCCGTTTTCACTGGTCTTCCCTGGTGGCTGCGTTTTGGCTGTCGGTGTGAACAAACAAAAAGAAATCACCAGCAGTACGAAATTTACATTGCGTTTGTTATCTCTATTCTTAAACATTGATCTGGTTTTATTCGCCTCTTTTAATTAGCATTTTAAGTGATTCTAAATTGCAAAGCCGATGTTGCTTAATTAGACACCCGGCGTTAATCGCCGAATAGAATACCTGCGAGTACAAGGGAGTGACACCCGTCCGACTGCCCGTCCGACTGGCGCAGCCGGGCGGGCGCAGCGGGCGGGCAACGATGCTAAATAGAATTCTTATTGCCGGCTCACAAAAAAAAAATCGCTAATAGAAACGGCATCGATTGAGCACTGGATATTTGATGTCATTCAGTTAAGATGTCTCTTTTGGACCCAACCGGGAAAATTAATTGAGCTTCGTTGCAGCTTGCCCCTCCCCAAAGCATTGGGGATTGGCGGGTCGCACTCCCGTCCGAATGGCGCGCCGGGCGGGCTTGTACGGCAGTTTCACTGCGCAGCTTTTGCAGGGTTAACTAAACGACATTAATAGAATGTTGTGAGTTTAATGTTTGTCTTAACCGACATCGACTTATAATCTTCCGGTGAAGATTAAAATTGAATTGGCAACCGATAGATATCAATTGCCAATTCAACTTCAATTAACAGCCGGTATGCTAAAATACTATTCCATTAATAATTCGGATTTTGTTGCAGGTTTGGGTTTGCATTTATTTGCTGGGCGGGAATGGGATAGATCCCTCTCCAGGTTGGCGTTACTGTGGTTTTAAATTTCCATGTTCCCGTAAAATAAGTTCCAAATCGAATCATATCTCTTCGGCGATGTCCTTCCCAAATGAATTCTCTGGCCCTTTCGTCTTCTATGTCGTTTAACGTAAGTGTTGTGAGGGGAGACGCATTACTCCTCGCTCTTACCTCGTTTATCAATGTCAACGACTCGGCTGTGTTTCCGGTTCTGAACAGAGCTTCAGCTTTCATCAGCAGTATATCTGCATAACGTATCAACACCAGATCATTATCTCCATTGAAACCGGCCCATTTGGTTCCTATTGGCGTATACTTTAAGACTTTGTATCCCTCATCATCTTCTGCGCCTACAAGATCCCTAACCGGAACCAAAACCAGTTGTTTGCCATTAGGTAGAAGCAGAGGTGTGCCGTCTAAATATGTTTGAGGCCCATATTCTAATAAGCCTTTACGTTCATCACGGTCCTCATACCTATCCAATGCCTCCTGCGTGGTACTGTACCCGTGAGCAGGGATAAAAGGCAGGTTGTACTTTTTTTGATCCAAGGAATGCTGAGCATACAATATAAATTGATTGCCGCCGGCATTTTTGGTTGGGTCTACTGAAAATGATGATATGAGCTCGGTTGATTTATCTTCGTTTGTAGCTCTAAAACAATCAACAACATTAGCTTCCAGTGAGTACTTTTGAGTGCTTATCACATTATCACACATCTCTATTGTTTTATCCCAATAGGGACTTCCTGCATATACCTCGCCGTTTAAGTAGATTGTGGCTAAAGCAGCATAGATGGCCTCTTTTGTAAACCTGGGATAATAAGCAGACCTATTCACATCTTTTATCGAAGGAAGATCTTCTATAGCTTTCAACATCTCTGAAGTTACAAATTCAAAAACCTCTTTTCGGCTACTGGTTTTCGGTAGATTGGCGGGATCGATCCTTGCGGTAGTAACGATTGGAACATTTCCCCAAAAATCCATCGCATAAAAATATCCATAAGCTCTTAGCGCCCTTGTCTCTGCTATTAGCCCTTTTAAGTTGGCGCTATTGGGTGAGGTCTCAAGGCTTTGCAGCACAGCATTGGACGTGCCTATCTCCTGGAAAATATTGACCCAGGCATTTGCGAGCCTTCCATTTTCCGGCTTTGCCTCATGTCGGATAATGTCGACCTGGTTTTGATCAAACCAACCGCCGCTTGCTCTTCCCGGAACCACGAATTCATCCGTTCCAAACTCGGCTACCCTCCACGGGTCGCCAATATGTACTACTTGCGACAATAAAGAATACACGCCAACAACAGAAGATAATCCTTCCTTTTCTGTCCTGTAGAAATTTTCAGGTGACAAACTGCCAAAGGTTTCTTCATCCAGTTTGGTGCATCCTGCAAAGATTGTTGAGACAAGCACTAATAGTCTCAACTTTGATATATACTTATTCATAACTGGCATTTTGCATTTTTACTTATTAAATTAAAAAGAAACACTAAGCCCCAAAGTGACGGTTTTAGCTCTGGGGTATGCAAGGTAATCGATACCAAGAGGTGGAATTCCGCTACCGGAAACGTCGGAGTTTACTTCAGGATCAAGACCGCTGTAGTTCGTTAATAATAACAGGTTTTGACCTGTGAGATATACTCTTGCATTTGAAAGAAATGACCTTTTCACATTGAACGTATAACCTAACGTTACGTTGTCCAAACGTGCGAATGATCCATCTTCAATCCATCTTGAAGAATATCGCTTTGGTTGATCTCTCGTTACGCCATCGGTGACGGCTTGTTTAAACACGTTTCTCCCTGGCAGATTACTTAGATAAGCCAGGTTATTTGCGGTTAAATTAAATACATCGTTGCCCACAGATCCTCTTAGATTTACTCCGAGACTCCAATTTCGGTAGGTAAAGGAATTGCTAAAGCCGAAAGTAAAATTGGGCTGGGCATCACCAATTATAGTATCCCTGCTTCCCAATATTTCTACCCCGCCTTTAATTTCAATAAATTCTCTGCCGTAAAATGTACCTAAGGGTTGCCCCGGGGTGATGAGTTGAGCAAAAGGTCCTGATAAACCCTGCCCTTGCAACGGTGATGTTCTTATATCCTTTCCCTGGAATAATTCATTGGAAAGGCTTAAAACTTTGTTCCTGTTTCTGCTGAAATTTAGATCTGCTTCCCAGCTAAAATCAGTGCGGTCAATCAGCCTTGCACCCAGTTCAAGTTCAATCCCTTTGTTTTCTACACTGCCAACATTGGCCAACTGTGTTGGTATGGAAGAAGGTGATGGCACGTCTAATCTAAATAACAAGTCAGAAGTTTTCTTTCTGTAATAGTCAAAACTTCCGTGAATTTTTCCGTTGAGCAAACTAAAGTCAACTCCTCCATCAAACTGGGCTGTTTGCTCCCACTTTAAGTTAGGGTTGGCATACTGTTGGGGAAGCACAATGGTAATTCTTTGTCCGCCGACGATATAACCATTCGTACTTGCGCCGAGCGTTGTAAGTGAGTTTAAGTTGCCTATTTCCTGGTTACCCGTAACACCATAGCTTACTCTCACTTTCAAATCGGATACTACGTTACTTTTGAAAAACTCTTCCTGCGAGATTCTCCACGCAACAGATCCCGAAGGAAATACACCCCATTTATTTCCGGAGCCAAACCTGCTTGAACCATCACGCCTTACTGTTGCGGTGATTAAGAACCTGTCGTCATAGTTAAAGTTGGCTCTGCTGTACATAGAGATCAACTTATTACTTTGCTTAAAGGTTGATACGCTTTGTATAGAGCTGGCCGCCTGCAAACTGTACCACTTAAATTCATCTGATAAAAACCCGGAAGCAGCAGTACGGTCGCCTTCATCTACAAAGTACTGGTACGAATACCCGGCAATTGCATCTAAAGATAGCTTTCCGTATTTTTTATTAAATCTTAGTGTGGTCTCTAATAGCTTGCTGTGATCTGCAAGTTTTTGTACGCTTGCATAGCCACCCATGCCTTCACCTAAAGGGTTAGTTTGCCTGATGTAAGAGTTTCTGTCGATTGTTTCGTCAACATATCCCAGGTTGACATTTATGCTTAAAGGTTTTAATATCTTGTATGTTGTCGATAAACTTCCTGTAAATCTTTTATTGATTCTTTCATCTAAAACATCGGTGGAAAACGAAACCGGATTTATCCTATATGGCCGAACGTAATTATAATTTCCATTTGCATCATATACCGGGTAAGTTGGATTGAAAACATATGACTCATAGTTCATACTGGTACCTTGTTCGCTACCAACGGTATTTGAAACAGGTGCTGCATTTGATAAGGTATGACCGTAATTTACTCTTAGATCAAAAGTCAATCGGTCGTCCAAAGCGGCGTGATTGATATTGATTCTTGCATTAGCTCTTTGAAGTTTCGAACCTAGCATAATACCCTCCTGGTTACCATATCCCAGCGAGGCTCTGTAAGTGGTATTCTGGCTACCTCCGTTAAACGATAGAAAGTGATCCTGTGAAATGGCTTTTCTGTAAATCTGATCCTGCCAGTTTGTATTGGCCCCCTTGTCATCTATGGTAAGTCCTAAATCACTCACCACCTTCCTGTACTCATCTGCCGACAGCACATCTAACTTTTTCGCTACGGTGGAAATGCCCGCAGAAGCACTGTAGGTAACCTGCATCTTTCCCGCGCTTCCTCTTCTGGTAGTGATAACAATGACCCCGTTTGCTCCTCTTGATCCATAAATTGCCGTTGCGGATGCATCTTTAAGAACCGTGACCGATTCAATGTCGTTCGGGTTTAATGTCATCAAGGGATTTATAGGCTCCTGGTCAAAAACATCGGTTGAATTTCCCCTGATGTTTGACTGGCTTACACCACTGCTTGTAGAGATGGGAACTCCGTCGATTACGTAAAGAGGATCGTTTGATTGGGTGAGTGAAGTTCCGCCGCGAACCCTGACCGTATTGGATGCACCAGGTTTTCCACTGTTAACGGAAATATTTACCCCAGCCATTTTACCCTGGATAAGTTGCTGCGGGCTTAACAAGGGACCTTCATTAAAATCTTTAGCAGTAACGGTTGAAACGGCACCTGTTAAGTCCCTTTGTCTTTGGGTTCCATAACCAACCACCACCACTTCATTTAACTTGTTATCGGTATTCACCATTTTCACATTTACACTGCCACGGTTGGCAACGGCAACCTCCTGAGCTTCAAAGCCGACAGACGTAAACACCAGGACATCAGTTGGCTTTGATACTGTAATTGAATATTCTCCGTTGTTGTTTGTACTTGAACCGGTTGTCGTGCCTTTCACAATAACGCTAACAGCGGGAAGAGGGGTTCCGTCTTCCCTGGTAATTTTTCCCTTTACGGTCATGCTTTGTGCCAAAGCGATCTGTGCACAAAATACGGTTATAGTAAAGAGCATTAAAACACGTAGATGTGTCTTTTTCATATGGGCTTATGTTTGAATTTTGGAAGTAGTTGTAAAAGTCTGACGAATGTGATTCTGTTC
>JASLBT010000122.1 GCA_030146445.1 Segetibacter sp.
CGGTTTTCTTAACCAGGCTCCGAGATTACAAGGCACCAAACGCTTAAAGAGCATCATAGCGTCTTTTTCTAATGGTTGAACAGCTAAAGAGAGGGTTGGAAAATTTGCAGCCAATTCAAAGATTTCTGAATAAAGCATCCCACCAAAATATATCTACCTTGTAAGATCATCACTCTGGTAATGCCGTACTTTCCTATTTGGTTATCTTACGGTATTCCTGTTATTTTACTAATTGCCATAGATATCTTCTACCCGGCAAAGGCATGTTCCACGAATATTCAAACAAACATTGCTTAATGAATAGAGTTGTGATTACCGGCTTAGGAGTAATAACACCATTGGGCAACTCCACCGGGGAATTTTGGGAAAACGTATTGGCAGGAAAGAGTGGTGCCGCACCACTTACAAGGTTTGATGCATCAAAATTTAAAACGCGTTTTGGTTGTGAAGTGAAAGACTTCGATCCGGACGTTTACATCGACAAAAAAGAAGTTAAAAAGTTCGACCTCTTTACGCAATATGCAATTGCTGCAAGCGAACAGGCGATAAATGATTCAGGCCTCAATTTTGAAATCCTGGAGGAAAAGGAACGTTACGAGATCGGGGTAATCTGGGCTTCCGGAAACGGAGGAATGGGAACTTTTGAGGAACAGATGAAAGAGTTTCATGCAGGCGACGGCACGCCAAGATTCAGCGCTTACTTCGTTTCAAAAATGATTGCCGACATCGCCGCGGGAGTTATATCGATCAGGCATAAACTACACGGTCCGAACTACTGCACCGTATCGGCATGTGCATCTTCAAACACAGCTATCATCAGCGCTTTCGATACCATCAGGCTGGGTAAAGCAAATGTTATGATAGCCGGTGGATCGGAAGCAGCCATCACACCTGCTTCGCTTGGCGGCTTTAGTGCCTCACAGGCATTATCAAGAAACAATGAAAACTATAATACAGCCAGCAGGCCTTTTGATACGTGCCGTGACGGCTTTGTGATTGGCGAGGGCGCTGGTGCGCTGGTATTCGAAGAACTTCACCATGCGCTTAACCGCGGTGCAAACATTTATGCCGAGATAGTCGGCGGTGGAATGGCTGCTGATGCCTTTCACCTCACCGGCTCTGCACCTGATGGACTCGGAGCCGCACTGGGAATGTCAAAGGCATTAGCCGACGCGGGGCTGTCACCAGGCCAGGTAGATTACATAAATGCGCACGCCACCTCAACACCGATGGGCGACATCAGCGAACTGAATGCGATTAAAAAAATTTTCCCTAACCAGCAGGTAGCAATCAGTGCCACAAAATCGATGACAGGTCATTTACTTGGGGCTGCGGGAGCGGTAGAAAGTATTATCAGTATTCTGGCCGTAAAAAACAACGTCATCCCGGGCACCATCAATACCGAAACCCTGGACGCCGCAATACCGCCAGGCATGAACATCATTCTCGGCAAATCAATAAAAGCCCAGGTAGATTGCGCCATCAACAACACCTTTGGATTTGGAGGACACACCGCAACTTCAGTGTTCAAAAAATTCCTTGATTGATCTAAGCTCCAGCCAGGGTGGCCGGTTTGGTACGGCCTCACTTCAGCAGGGGGCACAGCCGTAGCGGTTACCTGGCGAAACGCTGAAATCCGCCAGGTTTTTCAAAAAACGACCTTCGCCACAAAACTACTTTACTAACAGGCACACATCAGCCCGGTTAACGCGCCTGTGAATTGACTGAACCCGCGGCACAACGGCAATAAACCTGTTGAGCCACGATAAACCGGCGAGCCGGATGGTATATTTAATCTTCTCAATCAAAACCCGATGCAAACCGTTAACACTGCCTGGTTGCAGTCCATAAAATCTTTACAGGATGTTCCTGGGGAGCAGTTGCAGTGGTGGATCGACAACAGCGAGCATCACGAACTCCCCGAAGGCGAATACCTGTTCAAAGCCGGTGTGCCTATCCGGGGCACTAACGTCATTGTTAAAGGCAGGGTAAGGATATTTGCTCCACAAGGCAATGGCTCCCGCACAATAGGTTACTTTGGTGAAAAGGATGTTACCGGCTACCTGCCATTCTCCAGGGGATTTGTCGCGTCAACAAACGGGCAGGTAGTCGAAGCACTGCAATTGATGACCTTCCCTGTAGAGAAAATGAAAGACCTTATCGTTCACCATTACGAGTTGACGCAGGCTCTTGTTCAAATTATGACATCCCGTGTTCGTGATTTTACAACTTTGGAACAACAGAATGAAAAGATGATGGCGCTTGGAAAGCTATCTGCCGGACTCGCACACGAACTTAACAACCCTGCATCAGCAATTGTAAGAGGGTCCATTTCTTTGTTGAATCATTTGAAACTCGTTCCTGAGACATTTAAAAAAGTGATTGCCATCAAGATGCCGGCAGAAGACGTCGACAAAGTGAACGAAAAGATGTTCGAAGTACTTTCGCGCAAAGAAAAGCCGGTGCTTACGATGATGCAAAGAAGTAAACTGGAAGACGCATTATCCGAATGCCTTGACGACCATAACGTTGAAAACAGCCAGGAAGTAGCCGAAAATTTTATTGAATTCGGGTTTACCTGCGACGACATTACCGGGTTTTCAGAACTCGTGCCCGCCGAACACCTTTCGCCGGTATTAAACTGGATCAACAATAACCTGGTTACAGAAAAAATGGTGAATGACATCCAGGAGTCATCGAAACGGATTGAAAAACTCGTTGGTGCCGTCAAGAACTTTACTCAAATGGATCGTACCCAGGAGCAGGAATATACCGATATACACACCGGCATAAAAAATACGCTCACCCTGCTCGATTATAAGATGCGTAAGGCTAACGTACACCTCGAAGAAGAATATGATATTTCGTTACCAAAGATCAAAGCATACGTGGGGGAACTAAACCAGGTCTGGACAAACCTTATCGACAATGCGATTGATTCCATTGAATTAAACAATAAGGGCACGCTTAAAATCAGCACCAGGAAGTCCCTGGACAAGGTGGAAGTCTCCATTACCGACGACGGTCCGGGCATTCCCGACCAAATTAAAACACGCATCTTTGACCCGTTTTTTACAACTAAAGAAATCGGGAAAGGAACTGGTCTCGGACTCGATGTAGTATCCCGGATTGTACGACGCCATGACGGCTCAATTAAAGTAGAGTCAACACCCGGCACAACAACTTTCAAGGTCTGCTTTCCAATAAACGGACCTGCTAATTAACCTCGAAAAATTTGAGGACACAGTATGAATGAGCCAATAATCTTTTGTATAGATGATGACAGCCAGGTTTTACGCGCGATAACCCGCGACTTAAAAAAACAGTACCGTGGCACGTATAAAGTTCTAAGCACCGATTTGGTTACCGAGGCACTTGAAAGCCTTGCCCAACTGAAAAACCAGGGCGATTCCATCGCCCTTTTTATTGCCGATCAACGTATGCCCGGCATGGATGGCGTTTCCTTCCTGGTTAAGGCGCGGGAGTATTTCCCTGAAGCAAAGCGCGTATTGCTGACAGCATACTCTGATACCGACGCTGCAATAAAAGCGATCAACGAGGTTCGCCTGGATTATTACCTCATGAAGCCGTGGGATCCTCCCGAAGAAAAGTTGTACCCTGTTGTCAACGAATTATTAGACGAGTGGCAGTACAATTATAAACCCAACTTCAAGGGCATAAAATTGATCGGTTACCAGTTCTCGCCTAAGTCGCACATCATAAAAGAATTTCTTGCAGGCAACCTCGTTCCTTACCAGTGGATGGATATTGAAAAGAGTAAGGAAGGTAAACAACTCCTGGAGCTCAATAACCTTGACTTTAAGGATCTTCCGGTGGTTTTTATGGAAGATGGCTCAACTTTATCCGCGCCGGCTATAGCCGAACTTGCCGGGAAAGTTGGCCTGACCCCTACCCTGAAGAACGACGTTTACGACGTTGTAATTATCGGCGCGGGTCCCGCAGGGTTGGCCGCCGCGGTTTATGGTGCTTCTGAAGGATTAAAAACACTGCTGATCGAAAGGCATGCTCCGGGCGGACAAGCAGGCACGAGTTCACGCATTGAGAACTATCTTGGTTTCCCCTCAGGCCTTAGCGGTTCCGAACTTACGCGCAGGGCAATTACACAGGCAACCCGTTTTGGAACTGAATTCCTTTTGCCCCAGGATGTAAAAGCTATCTATGAAAAAGATGGCTATAAAAGAATCATGCTCGAAGGCGGAACTGAAATAAATACGCGCACCGTTGTAATTACGACCGGTGTAGATTACCGCAAACTGGAAACAAAAGGGATAGAAGAATTTACCGGTGCAGGCGTTTATTATGGTGCCGCAATGACCGAAGCAGCATCCTGTAAAGACAAAGAAGTATTTATCGTTGGTGGTGGAAATTCTGCCGGGCAGGCTGCCATGTACCTGTCGAAGTTCGCCCGCAATGTTTATATCGTAATCCGGAAAGAAGATCTTTCCTCGTCGATGTCGGCTTACCTGATCGACCAACTGAACGGAACTGCAAACATCAGGGTGTTGGGCGGAACCGAGATTAGAGAGGCGCTCGGTAACGACAGGCTTGGGCAGGTATGCATAGGCAGCATCGATGGAAATAAGGTTGAAGTGAGGCAGGCAGACGCTTTGTACATATTTATCGGGGCGCGGCCATATACCGACTGGATCGGCGATGAGATCATCCGCAATGATAAAGGCTTTATCGAAACCGGCAGGGATGTTAAGTCGTATGAAAGTTTTCAAAAAAAATGGAAGCTCAAACGCGACCCTTACCTGCTGGAAACGAGTGCTCCCGGCATCTTTGCTGCAGGGGATGTTCGCGCCAATGCCATGAACAGGGTTGCTTCCGCCGTTGGTGAGGGAAGCATGGCGATTAGCTTCGTGCACAAGTACCTGGCAGAAGTATAATCTTATAAATCACGACGCGGACGGCAACAGCCTCCGATCAAGGAGGAAGTTCAGTTTAAGGTGAAGAGATGATTGCTGCTGGAGCGGTACTCTCCACGCTGTGCTATCTATTGTTACAATCCCGAATTATTGAACGACCATAAAACATAACATTATGTCGGATAAACTTTGTAAACATATTACCAGTATTACCGATCTTAAGACACCCCAGGCACATGTTTGTGAAGAATGTATAAAATCCGGTGACCGTTGGGTGCATTTGCGAACCTGCCAAACCTGTGGTGTAACCTTGTGTTGTGACTCATCGCCACAAACGCACATGAGCAAACACAACCATCAAACCAGTCACCCTGTTGTGATTTCAGCCGAGCCTGGCGAACAATGGTTTTGGTGTTACCCCCACGAGAAGTTTGTGAAGTACTAAATACAATCCTTTGGCGCCCTCATGATGAACCGGAACCCTGTGGCGTAATCGAAATCTAACTCGCGCTACATAAATAATTGATCTGCATCAATGCAATTTATTATCCTGCCTCAATGGCCCGGCCTATGCTGCGACCTAGTTTTGCTGTGTGGAAATGATTGGCGGATTACGGGATTAACGAATGGCGGATTGGCGGATTACGGATTGGCGGATGACGGATTAATGCCTGCTATAATCAGTTCTCTGGCAAGGCGCCAATTTTGACTTTTAACTTTTGACTTTTTCCTCGAGGGTTAACTAGGGCGAGTTTTTGGTGACCAGCAATTGATCATTGATGAGGCGATGGTTGCGACGCTCCGTTCAACCGTATAGTTTTATGGCGACAAACCGTTGCATTGCTGATCTTACCGGATAAGGAGAAAAAAGGTTTGAGTTGGCAGGGAGCTTACCACGCGACCTCCAAAGTTTTAATTTTCCATTTCTCCCTCTGCCTTTGCTTACTTTTCACACTACCTATCTACCGGTGCTCTGGTTTGTTTTACATTCTACATTTGAAAATAACAGTTATGGCAAATAGCATAT
>JASLBT010000128.1 GCA_030146445.1 Segetibacter sp.
CGCCGCGGTAGTGCCGGCAGGCTTAATGCATGGCGACAAATAACGCCAATACTAAACGGCACAGAAACGTAGCTGTTATGTAGTTGCATAAGCCGGCATGTGTTAAAACGTGCCTTAGAAAAATACTAACTTATACCGGAAAAACATAATCAACCAATATGAACAGCGCTATGGAACTAACGGCTTAGGTGCATGCTTCGTTCCTTGTAGAGCATGCGGAAGTAAGGATCCCGGAGGTCTTTGATAAAACGGATCGCTTCACCGGTACTTTTCATTTCGGGTCCAAGTTCCTTGCTTACGCCGGGGAACTTGTCAAAACTAAACACCGGTTCCTTAATTGCAAATCCTTCAAGCTTCTTCTCGAATTTGAAGTCACGCAGCTTTGCGGCACCCAACATCACTTTGGTGGCGATATTCAGGTAAGGGATCTGGTAGGCTTTAGCGATAAACGGTGTTGTTCTTGAAGCTCTTGGATTTGCTTCTATCACGAAAACCTTCCCGTCTTTGATGGCAAACTGTATATTGATCAGGCCGCGGATATTTAGTGCCCGGGCAATTTTCTCCGAATAGTATTCCATCGTGGTGATCACCAACGGAGTAAGATTGAACGCGGGAAGAACGGCATTGCTGTCGCCGCTATGGATACCGGCCGGTTCGATGTGCTCCATTACCCCCATTACGTGAAAATCTTCGCCGTCGAAGATGGCATCTACCTCAGCTTCCTGGCAGCGGTCCAAAAAGTGGTCAATCAAAACTGTATTGCCAGGCAGGTGTTTAAGAAGGCTGATAACGGCAGTTTCCACCTCGTCATCATTTATTACGATCCGCATTCTCTGGCCGCCT
The DNA here is from genome assembly GCA_030146445.1 of Segetibacter sp. Classification (GTDB taxonomy): domain Bacteria; phylum Bacteroidota; class Bacteroidia; order Chitinophagales; family Chitinophagaceae; genus Segetibacter. Next base: position 844 of record JASLBT010000128.1, read on the forward strand.
AAAACATAGCTCGGGCGAACGAGTACCGGGTAACCAACTTTGTTGGCAACTTCGATCGCTTCATCCGCTGTATGTGCTGTGCCATATTCCGGATACGGGATTTCCAGCTCTTTCAGCCGATCGCTGAAACGGCCACGATCTTCCGCGATGTCCATATCGTCGAAAGAAGTGCCAATAATCTTCACTCCTTTTTCCGTAAGTTTTTTTGCAAGTTTCAACGCCGTTTGTCCGCCCAGCTGTACGATTACGCCTTCCGGCTTTTCAAACTCGATGATTTCCCATAAGTGCTCCCAGTAAACAGGTTCGAAGTAGAGTTTATCGGCAATATCAAAGTCGGTGCTGACGGTTTCAGGATTACAGTTGATCATTATGGCTTCATATCCACATTCTTTGATGGCAATCAAACCGTGAACACAACAATAATCAAACTCGATACCCTGGCCGATGCGGTTTGGGCCGCTGCCAAGGACAATGATTTTTTTCTTTTCAGACCTTACTGATTCGTTAGAAGAGAGCGACTGGTTCATGGGCTAAAATTGCGCAAAAGTAAGGGTACCGTCGTATTTATGTAGTTATTTTTTGCCTGCTACAAATAAATGCATGGGTCTATCGCCAAATTCCGGAAGAATATGCCGCCAATTACGGGTGATTAAAACCTTGGTTTGCTACCAAATACTGGTGTTTTCGCTTGCTTTTTTCCAGTTGTACCCAACTTTCGCCTGTAACGCTGTCGCCTTCTGCCGCTCACAAGGGTTAAATCGCCGAATTACGGCTCGCTATTGTTTATAATCCTTTTCTTTGCCCAATCGGATGCAAGTTGCTTTTGGATGGCGAAGACACGTTTATTGATTTTTACCGCCCCCTCATGGCTATGCAGTACTAAGTGCCATGCCGCTGCGACTGCGCAGGGGATCGACAAGACAGCTGAATAGGAGATGTTGCCGGGATCCAAATCCGCCTTGTAGTACTTACCTAATATTTAAACACAAATCCTGATATGTGGTATAGCCTGGGAAAATGGATCTTAAAAAATCGGCTCCTTCTTTTAATCCTTCTTTTTATTGCCACCGGCATAATGACCTACTTTGCCAGTAAGGTTCAGTTGAGCTATGAATTTACAAGGGCAATACCAACCGACAATATCAAGTACCAGGAGTATGAACAATTCAAACAGCGGTTTGGCGGCGATGGCAACGTGCTGGTCATCGGGTTGAATGCAAACAATTACTATGAGCTGAGCACGTTTAATGCTTTCCGCCAGTTACAAAAAGACCTGAAGACGGTTAAAGGCGTAGAAAGCATCCTGAGCATTCCCGACGCAGTGACCATTATAAAAGGGGAGGGATCGACGAAGTTGGTTCCCGCACGTATTTTCAGCGACACTATCAGCACCCAGGCGGAACTGGACACCAGCCGTGCAGTATTCGAGAACCTTCCGTTTTACAGGGGATTGCTGTACAACCCTGAAACTAAGGCTTACCTGACCGGAATAAATGTAAACAGGGAGATGATGAACAGCAAGGCCCGATCCCAGGTTGTTGCCGACATCATGGAGCAGGTAAGAAAGTTTGAGAAGGCTACGGGTCTCCAGTTGCATGCCAGCGGTCTGCCGTTTATTCGCACAACTGTCGGCGACCTGATAAAAGCAGAAATGCGTTGGTTCCTTATTGGCTCGCTAATACTCTCCGCGATTACTTTGCTGTTGTTTTTTCGTTCGGTCAGCGCCGTTATTATGAGCCTTTTGGTGGTCATTATGGGCGTTATCTGGAGCCTTGCCCTAATGGTGCTATTTGGCTACAAGATTACTTTACTTACTGCGCTTATCCCGCCACTGATTGTGGTGATAGGGGTTCCGAATTGCATCTATTTTCTAAACAAGTACCACAGTTCGTACCGCGATACGGGTGAAAAGCATTCGGCGCTCGTGAACATGGTGGGCCGTATGGGCATTGTTACGCTGTTTTGCAATATCGCAGCTGCTATCGGCTTCGCGGTTTTTGCACTTACCAAAAGCGCATTGTTGAAGGAATTTGGCGCGGTCGCCGGCATCAACATCATGTTGCTGTTCGTGATCTCACTCGTATTTATACCGGCTGTTTTAAGCTACCTGCCGCCGCCAAAACCGAGGGAGCTGAAATACCTCGATAATAAGTTGTTGATAAGGGCTCTTGAGCACGTGGAGCGGTGGACCCTTCACCATAAAGGCTGGGTCTACGGTGTAACGCTGGCATTGACTGCAGTGGCACTGGTGGGTATTTTTCGGTTGAGAAGTGAAGGTTATATTGTGGACGACCTCCCAAAAACGAATAAGATTTATACCGACCTGAAATGGTTTGAAAGCAATTTCAAAGGAGTTATGCCATTAGAAATAATGGTAGATACAAAGTCGCGCAGGAACATCGACCTCGAAACGTTTCAGCTGATGGATGAGTTTTCGCAATATATCAGCACAAACCCGAACATTGCACGTCCGTTAAGCCTGGTGGAAGCACTAAAATTTGGAAACCAGGCCTACTACGACGGCGACAGTATGAGTTATACACTGCCGATTTCCATTCCAAGTCTCACACCATTACTAAGGAAAGCGGATAGCTCAAATACCGGGATTAACCGGGTGGTAAAAGGTTTTATCGACACGAGCCAGCGGTATGCCCGGATCAGCGTAAATATGAAGGATGTAGGAAGCCTTAGGTTACCCATCATCCTTGACAGCCTTGAAACGCATGCCCGCCAAATATTCGATACCAGCGCATACCAGGTTCAGTTTACGGGCGCCACGGTAACCTTTCTGGAAGGAAGTCGTTTTATCATTAATGGTTTAAAAGAGAGCGTGCTGTGGGCATTCCTCCTGATCGCCCTTTGTATGCTTTACCTGTTTAAGTCGTTCAAAATATTGGTTTGTTCCCTTATACCAAACGTAGTACCACTGGTGATCACCGCAGGGGTAATGGGCTGGGTAGGTATTGCCTTAAAACCGTCAACGGTATTGGTATTTAGCGTTGCGCTCGGAATAGCGATAGACGTTACCATCCGGTTTTTGATCAATTACAAGCAGGAACTGCCTGGAAATAATCACGAGGTCGAACCCACATTAATTGAAACCATTCGGCACACGGGAATAAGTATAATCTATACCAGTCTTGTACTCATTGCGGGGTTCGTGATATTTTGCTTCAGCGGCTTTGGTGGTACAAAGGCATTAGGCTGGCTCACCTCGCTTACATTGGTCGTTGGAACCATAACGAACCTTGTACTGCTACCGGTTCTGCTACTGCTCTTTAGCCGAAAAAAAACGGGGGCAGATACGGTGCCGGTAACACACGAAGAGCCCCGTTTGGATCAATAACATCGCTCAGAACCGGGTTCATCCAACAGGATCTGTGCGATGGAAAAGACCGGTTATCACGCTTTATCCTGCGCTAAATTCCACGAGACTTTTTTTTTGGTGACCGGCATTTACACATTGGGCGTCATCGTTGCCACGCTCGGTTCATCTTTCTGTTTTTTTATGGCAGCAGCCTTACCTGCTTTATAAAGATACGTACCGGCGTTTTTGAAATTTTTTATACCGTTGAACACTATCGTGCATGCTTTGCAAGGCTGCAATCTATCCATCCACGCGTGCATGGTATGGTGCCCGCGAACAGGTTTCCCGGCTTAGCTAAAATACTTTAGCTTCGCACCCCGGTGGCCTTAAGGGTTTTACACACAACGCTTACGTGTCAGCAAACCAACTTTCATCTAAATTTTTTTAAGAGTATGTCTTTACTTGTTGTGGGCTCTATGGCCTTTGATGCCATTGAAACGCCATTTGGCAAATCCGATAAGATCATCGGCGGCGCGGGCACATATATCGCCTGGAGTGCTTCAAACTTTACCACGCCAATCAAACAAATTTCTGTTGTTGGGGGCGACTTTCCGCAAGCTGAGCTTGATGCCCTCATTGCGCGCGGTGTAGACATGGAAGGTGTTCAGATAAAAAAGGATGAAAAGACTTTTTTCTGGAGCGGCAGGTACCACATGGATATGAACACAAGGGATACACTCGATACCCAACTAAACGTACTTGAAAATTTTCAACCCATTGTACCCGACAGTTATCAGGATTGTGAGTTTGTCATGCTTGGTAACCTTGCCCCGGCTTTGCAACGCAGCGTGATCATGCAAATGAAAACACGTCCAAAGCTGATCGTTATGGATACGATGAACTTCTGGATGGAGATTGCGCTCGACGACCTGAAAGACTTGCTTACCATGGTGGATGTTCTACTGGTAAACGACAGCGAAGCGCGGGAACTCAGCGGAGAATATAGCCTGGTTAAAGCTGCTAACAAAATCCTGACGATGGGACCAAAATTCCTGATCATCAAAAAGGGGGAACACGGGGCTTTGCTATTTCATAAAAACCACGTGTTTTTTGCACCGGCACTTCCGCTTGAAGACGTTTTTGATCCAACGGGCGCGGGTGATACTTTTGCAGGTGGTTTCATCGGGCATATCGCGCGCACAAAAGACATTTCTTTCGAAAATATGAAGACCGCAATCATTATGGGTTCGGCTCTTGCAAGTTTTTGCGTGGAGAAGTTCGGTATTCAACGGCTCACCGAAATCACCAAAGAAGAAGTTGATGCACGTCTGGAGGAGTTTGTACAACTCGTAAACTTTGATATTGACCTGGTTTAACTTTCCCGATCCATCTTTTATTGGGCCGTACTTTTGTGCGGCCTTTTTTAATTGTAGCAGATTGCTACTTCCCGGCTCTTTCAATTTTCATTGTTTCTAAATAGCTGATGAAGCGATACTACCTGCTCAGAATCTTGCTGCGACAATAATCGCATTTTTAAAGGACCTCTTTTTTCCACTTAAATTGAACACCTCGGTAAGCACTACATACGCCCCTACCGGTACCTTGTTCATTTTGTCATCAAGCCCGTCCCAACGAAAAGAAGCCGATGTTGCCAGTAGCGCGTTAGCCGCAATCACCCTGACCAGCCTGCCGGACGCATCATATACCTTTACGTTTGCCACGTAACCGGGCTCTCCCATATCAATCCGTATATTGGTAAAATCGTCGCTGCCGTCCTGGTCAGGCGAAAAAACTTTAGGTGCTATGGTTAAGTCGCCACGGGGTTGAAGATCTGCCCTGAATTGTGAGTTTTGGTATGCCGGTGTAGCATAGCCGCTCGTAGCTGCAGCCGAAAACCAGTTACTCCTCTGGCGCGTGGCTGCATTATAATCGATTCTCTCCAGTGATATTCCCTCGGTGTTATCCAGCAGATCAAAATGCCACTTTTCGTCATAGCTAAACTCATCAATAACTTTTCCGACGCTGTTCATTAATACCACGGTACCACTTGCATCGGGATACGATGGCATTGAGGCCAGGTCGATAAACTGGTTGGGGTTGGTTGTGGCATATTCCCTTTTGATTGCATTTCCATCTTCACTAATGCATAAGAATTCGCCCGGAAAGAATAACTTGCTTTGCGCCTGCAACTGCTTTAATCCCGCAACCGTTCCACTTGCTGTCGGCCGGCTGGCTATATACAGGTCTTTTATGTCGATGATCTTTTTACCCCTGTTGTACAATTCAACAAAGTCGTGACCGCCTGCCCTGGGATTGAACAACACTTCGTTTACAATTACATCAAAGGTGTCGGCTACCGAGGACAAACCAACGCTGGCAGTATTTGCTGCAACAATAGGATTTGCACTGCAATCCGACACATTGTTCGCGGTTACGGTGTACCGTTTTTCGTGTATCATGGGGTTTCCCAGCTTAAGTATCACGCTCATGAAAAGTGGAGGTATTGCCTCTGCTGACAACGGTTTCCCAATGCCTTCATCAACTACGTAGTTTGCCGTCAACACAGCGCTGATGCTGTCTAATGGTTCATCAAAAAGCAGCTGAACGGTAACACTATCCGGGGCCGTGGCCCGCAGCAGTACGGGTGCCGACTGATCAGTGTTGTTAGTTTCGACAGCATTCCTGGTTCCCGGTGTGCCGCCACGTACATCGGTGCTTGCAATCCAGTTGCCGCCACCTGTGCACGGATTTTTTGAATCAATCATTTCGAGCGACCAGCCACCACTGCTTTTTACCAGGTTCTGATACCAGTGCTGCCCGTAACTGATTGCGTGCATAGTTAAGTCGTCGTTGGTAACAAGGGTAAGGTGTCCATCGCCGGCTGAAGGCGAAGGAAAGGAGGTGATACCCAACACGGATCCGAAGGGTTGATACTTCGAAGCTGCAGCAGTGGAGGTGATAATAACAAAGCTATCCGGCTTTAAGGTATAAACCGGAAATCCGTCACTTGATGATGTACCTGATCGTATTTTCCAACCGTGCACGCTGATGGGGTATTTGCTCGTATTCCTTAGTTCAATGAAAGGTGCATCAGGCAAGGCAACGACAGGAGTAGGATCTATAAGCACTTCGTGGATCAGTACGTCATACCTGCGGAGTTCATGATATACTAATGATGCGGTGCCATTTACAAGCATATTTCCTGCAAGGTCTTTAACCCCGTTGATGGTGAGTATTGTGGTGGAATCCCTGGTGAATGCGCCTGCAAAAGAAACGTGTACAAGCGCCGGATTGACCGGATCGCGGTATGCCGCAGTTGCTGTGCCCGGCGGAGTGCCCGCATCGTAAAACCGGGCTGTTTGAGCAGTAACAGGGTCAACTGCTTCGGAAAACAATACGTCGACACTGTTACGGGATGTGGTTGTAACGTTCAGAATTGCCGGAGGAACTATATCGGGAACATAGGGTTTTACATTGATGTCGTCGAAATAATGCCGCTTTAAAAACCCTGCAGTGCTTTGTCGGATGAGGATGCCAAAAAACAGGGAAGATTGGTAAGTCGCATCGGTTGCTGTGCCTTCAACCCTGTAATTGCTTCCTGAACCGGTAACGTCGGTGTACAAGATAAATTCGTTTCGGTCATTGCGCACGACTTTAAGCTTTAGCGCTGTGCTGCTGCTGTTTAACAAGCCATTTGAGCCGTCAATAAGTTTGGTGCTAAGGCCCGACGCATCTTTTCGGTATAAACTAACTTCGTCGTCGGTGTTGCCGACCCTAACAAAATATCCGGTGTTTGATGTACTGGCAAGATCGTTAAGGGAAGCAGTGAGGTAAACGTCCACGTAATTGGCCGACGATGGATTAAACGTAAATGCGATAAACATCTCCCATGATGTTTCAATCGCCAGGTGGTTAGCAGTGGTGATAGAAAAGCTGCTGTTTGCAATGGTATTGTTGCTTTGCAACTGAAGTGCGCCGTTGATAGTGAAATCGGCCGGGTTTGCATTCCACATGGGGTTTTTCGTAAAATCACCATCCTCGAACTGATCGGCAAACTGCGACATAGCCGGAATAACAAACAAAAAACTCCAAATTACTGCTACGAATGTTTTCATTGGTTCCCCGATTGAACGCCGCCAATAAGATATTCATTCCCGGTCTGAAATCATAGTCAATGGTGCATTTTCGCAATCGATACCGTAAATATTTTTTGGTTGCCTGTCTTTTTGCATTTACATTCGCGGCAGATGAACACAACTTCCATTTATATTAAACGCATTAAGAAACATTTTCCTTAGGGGGAGGTTGCCTGCGTTTTCTATAATCAAAAGCATATAAGGCCTTCCCTCAACGGAAGGCTTTTTTTATGCCCGAACAGTTTGTTTATCCTGCTCTTGTTTATGGTTGATGGAACCGGGTTAGTATAGTCAGTTTTCGTATCCAGGTTTTCGGTAGCTATACAACCACCGGGGGTTTGCTCCGACTGGTACCACAGTACAAGAGTGCGACGCCCGTCCGACTGCGCAGCGGGCGGGCAACGGCTGTTGAAAAAAGGTTCTTCAGCCGGGTTCAAAAAAAAGTTCATAAACTAAACCAATAAAACCAAAAACAATGAAAGTTGCAGTAGTTGGTGCCACCGGCCTGGTGGGCACAAAAATGTTACAGGTACTGGCGGAAAGAAACTTCCCGGTAACGGAACTCATACCCGTTGCTTCGGAAAGATCGGTGGGAAAAGAAGTTGAATACAAAGGTCAAAAGTATAAGGTAGTAAGTATGACCGATGCTATTACAGCTAAACCAGACGTAGCATTATTTTCCGCTGGCGGCAACACTTCTTTGGAATGGGCGCCAAAATTTGCAGCTGCGGGTATAACGGTTATCGACAATTCCAGCGCATGGAGAATGGACCCCTCGAAGAAACTGGTTGTTCCGGAGATCAATGCAGACGCGCTGACAAGAGAAGATAAAATCATTGCAAACCCGAATTGTTCAACCATACAGATGGTAGTTGCACTTAACCCTTTGCACAAAAAATATGGGGTTAAACGCGTAATCGCAAGTACGTACCAGAGCGTTACAGGAACGGGGGTAAAAGCCGTGGATCAACTGATGAATGAGCGGAAAAATGTATCGGGTGAGATGGCCTACAAATACCCGATTGACCTTAACGTTATACCGCAGATTGATGTTTTCATGGAGAATGGCTATACAAAGGAGGAAATGAAGATGGTAAATGAAACCAAAAAGATCATGCGCGACGACTCGATAAAAGTAACGGCAACGACCGTTCGTATACCAGTAATGGGCGGCCATAGTGAGAGCGTAAATGTTGAGTTTGCCAATGAATTCGAGATGCAGGAAGTTAAAGAACTGTTGAGTTCTTCGCCGGGCATCGTCTTACAGGATGATCCATCAAGCCAAACGTACCCAATGCCACTTTGGGCGCACGAAAAAGACGAAGTATTTGTAGGGAGACTACGCAGGGATGAAACTCAGCCAAACACCCTAAACATGTGGATTGTTAGTGATAACCTGCGGAAAGGTGCGGCAACCAATGCTGTCCAGATTGCAGAATACTGTGTAGCCAATCACTTGTTATAATCAAACTTGAAGAACCAACAATGTAAGAGGCGCCCTGGTGGCGCCTCTTTTGTTTTGAACTCAGTTGGTGTGATTGCTGGCTTTTTTACAACAACCAACGGGCAGTTTTTCATGTTTGCCGGATGCCGGTTTCAGCCCGATTACCCTACTTAATTGGCCATTTTTACCAGGTGAAAGGCTGCTTGCTCAGGGCTGTCGAAGGTGCTCCCGTTTACGATTAATCATGAACCAAATCGCGCTGCGATATGTTACCTTTAGCAACCTAAATTCCTAAAAATGCTCCTTATTATACTTGGAATAATAGTGTTTTTTGCAGCTGCCTCGTTGCGAAAAATGAATACACCATTTCCCGGTTACCGGGGGGCTGTTCGACTGGTTGGATTGGCGATGATCGTCATCGGTATCTTAATCTCTTCTGTCATCCAGATCAATGCCGGCGAAATTGGTATCAAATCGCTGTTCGGGAAGGTACAAAATGACGTGCTTCGCAGCGGGTTACACCTGGTAAACCCCGTGATGGATGTGCAACCCCTTGACGTGAGAACGCAGAACTACACGATGAGTGCCGTACGTGACGAAGGTGACAAGTCGGGAGACGACGCGATCCGGGTGTTAACTTCTGATGGACTTGAAGTAATTATCGATTTGACGGTACTTTACAGGATCCAGGCAAACGATGCACCGCAGCTGGTGAGAGAAACCGGCTATGATTTCCGCGATAAAATTGTCAGACCAGTAACAAGGACCAAGATAAGGGACAATGCGGTGTACTACACAGCCATCGACCTTTACAGTACAAAGCGCGACGAATTCCAGACGCGCATTTTCAAAACAATCGAGAGCAACTTCAGGCTCCGCGGTTTAGAACTCGAACAGTTACTCATCAGGAACATCACCCTGCCAAATAAGGTAAAGGCCGCGATCGAAGAGAAAATAAATGCTGAGCAGGAGGCTCAGAAAATGCAATTCGTACTGCAAAAGGAAAAACAGGAAGCTGAACGGAAACGTGTAGAAGCACAGGGTATCGCCGATTACCAACGCATCATCAATATTGGTTTAACGGATAATCAATTGCAATACGAGCAGATTAAAGCTATGAAGGAAATAGCTACCTCGCCAAATGCCAAAGTAATCATTATGGGCAGTAAGACACCTGTGATCATCGACGGCAAAAATTAGCGGCAGTAAGGATCTGGTGCCGCGTACAACTATTCTTCCTGGTTCTCGTCGGCGGTCCATAACTTTTGGAATATCCTGACCATAAAGATCACACTCACTACCAGCCAGGTATAAAATAATACGTTGGCTAACCTGATACCGTTGTCGGGGAAGGCATTGTCGTTTTTTAAAGCGGCAGTCACGGTAATGCACAGCCACAGCAACCCGATGCCAAGGGATTTCCCGACCCGCTTCAAGAAATTAAGCACTTCAGGTTCCATGAGGTATTTTGGTTTGAGTAATATAACTAACCCGGACGCGGTAAAGTTTGGATCAGCGGATTAATAAATTTTCGAAGTCGGAGCTGTCGCCATTGAAAACATTGAAATCTACCCTGCTCGAGATGCCGTTTACCCGTCCGCGCTCGCTGTGTTGCCAGAATATCCATGGCCGGCTGATCCTGGGCCTGTCCTTTTCATGGTAATGGGCGACCCAAAGAGGATAGTTATTGAATTCCGTTCCCATGTATGTGCTATAGAAATTCACGTACGTGTAAATGATCGGTTTCACCTTGTAGTGTTGTTCTACCAGGGTGAGCCAGGCTTTTACCTCCTTGCGCATCTTATCGGGCTTAACGCCGAATAGTTGTTCTACATCCAAAACCGGAGGAAGATCGCCAGGTGACAACTTAACCGTATTGATAAAATTTCTTGCCTGTGCCTTGCCACTCTTCCGGCAAATAAAAAAATGATATGCTCCACGAGGCAGATTGGCCTTTGCTGCAAGCGCCCAATTGCGCCGAAATTGCTTGTCAACGTTGCCCAGCCCCTCTGTTGCTTTGATAAAGGTGAACCCGATCTTCACATCGTTAACCTTCATCTTTTTTACTGCAGGCCAATGAACGTAACTCTGGTACTTACTTACGTCGATGCCATGAATTTCGTAGTTAACAGGAAGGTCTATCCCAAAGGCAGGATACCGCGCAAATTTAGCCTCCTTAACTCTGAAGAAAGTATACCAGACGTAAACAGTACTCGTAACGGCCACCAAAAGTAAAGGCAGTATAAGCCACCATGCCCGCCTTGATTTTTTCTTTTTTCTTCGACTAGCCATATCGTGAACACAACATAGACACCTATGCACAACAAATATGACCAATTCTGTGTGAATGGAAAACGAAATTTATTGCCTGCTGATCAACAGTGTTGTCCAGAGCCGGGAGGAAGTATTGCTCAAACTATCGACGAATGGCGCTTCAGGTAAAAAGTTAACTGGCTGGAAGTTGAATAGCACCGCGAGTTACACCACGGGACACAGACAAAAAAATTGATAGATTGATAAGGTGATTGGCGGGGCACAGATCCAAGACGGGGGTCGAAATTACATCAGAGAAGCGGGTGCTCATCGCCAAACTGATTACGGTACCTGAAGTAAACCATGTTGGCGGCGATAGATATATCGATGATGGTATTTATTACGAATAGCAGGTGCTGTCCTTCACCGCTTTTAACAACATGGCAATCCAACGTTCCATACTTTTCGGTTAAGCCAGCCCGTAAGGAATCAATTTCTTCGTTAGAAAACTTCCTGATGCCTTTGGCTACGCCGCGTTTCGGCAACTTTGAAATGATGGCCTCGAAGTCTTCCGCTGTTTTCACAACGGGGTAGGCTGGTTCTTTTCGCAATACATAACTTTCGGGCAGTGTCTTGTTACCCGCTGGTATAAAAAGCTCCTCTTCCGTTAGAAAGCAGTAGAACTTTTCTTCATTAGGAGCTGGTTCATCGTCGAGGCTGGCAAAGCGGAAATTGTTTTCAGCAGATGCGATAACGTAATGCAATTCGGAATTAAGAAACCCTGGCTGCAGTGCGTGGAGGTTGATGTTTAATTCCAATTGTTTTGTATCGATGCCCATGATGATCGGTTGAATAACAAAAATAACCCAATTGATAATACTTATGTGGGGGTAAATCGAACATTGGTGAGGAATTTGCATCCGTAGATCGTCCCGCGGCAATATTTATAACAAGGGAAGCTTAATTTTACGCCTCTTATGATGTATTTCAATTTAAACGATAGCCTTAATTATATTTCAAAGCTTACGCCCGCAAGAGCATGGAATGCATTGAAAGTTTTAACCAGTTATCGTTTAAGCCGGCTGCTTGGAAAACCAATTCAGTGGGGCTACCCTATTTCGGTGTCATTTGAACCAACCACATCCTGCAACCTCAGGTGCCCTGAGTGCCCGAGTGGGCTGCGGGCATTTACGAGACCAACCGGGATGCTAAAACAGGATTTCTTTCGCCGCACGATCGACGACATCTATAAAGAACTCACGTACCTGATCTTTTACTTCCAGGGGGAACCTTACCTCAATCCCGACTTTCTTGATATGGTGAAGTATGCCTCGCAAAAAGGTATTTACACCGCCACGAGCACAAATGCCCACTATCTCACTGATGCAAATGCCAGGAAAACGGTCGAGAGTGGCCTGGACCGGCTGATCATCTCGATCGACGGAACCACGCAGGAAACTTACAAGCAATACCGCGTGGGTGGAAAACTCGAAAAGGTAGTTGAAGGTGCCAAAAACATCGTTAAGTGGAAGAAAGAGCTTAACAGCAAAACTCCATTTGTGTTTTTCCAGTTCCTGGTGGTTAAACACAACGAACACCAGATCGAAGACATTAAACAGCTTGCGAAGGAGGTTGGGGTTGACCAGGTTCGTTTCAAAACTGCGCAAGTATACGATTATGAAAACGATCCGAACCAACTCATTCCCACGATTGAAAAATACAGCCGGTACAGGAAGGGCAAGGATGGTAAGATGAAGTCGAAAAGCGGTATGGGTAATCACTGCTGGAAACTGTGGCAGGGAAATGTAATCTCCTGGGATGGACTTGTGGTCCCTTGCTGCTTCGACAAAGACGCCAGTCATCAATTAGGTAACCTGCAGGTGCAATCTTTCAAAGAGGTTTGGAACAACGATAATTACAAGCAGTTTAGAAGGGAGATTATGACAAGCAGGCAGAACATTGACATATGTGCAAATTGTAGTGAAGGCTTAAAAGTTTGGGAAGATTAATAACAGATCTTCTAAGCAGTTGTAGGTTTCTTCACTTTGTTGCAAACGGTTACGGGTTGCAGATTTTCCGCTTCCTGATTACATCAAACTGAAGTGCCTGAACAGTTTGGTAGCCACTAGTGGAACTATCTGTTCAAGAGCAGCCGCTCGCGACGTTTGCCGGCAGCTTTAAAAGAATTTGACCTTCCATTTTTTTCTAAGCCTCTTACCTAAAGCGGAAATAAGCCAGGTGGTTGTGACAGGATGCTTTATTGCTGTTTATTCCCTTGCCGTGCCCACTCGTGCCATAACGTAAGTAGTTGAGGCACATGTTTTGTTATTATCAGCCGAAAACATGTTACCGTTAATTTAATGCAGGACCGTTTCTTTACACATAACACTTCTTTATTTCATTACCGTGTTTTTGGCAACGGGCCAAAACTGCTGTTCTGCTTTCATGGCTACGGCCGTGACAGCTACACCTTTGGTTTTCTCGCTAAAGCATTAGGAACCCGTTATACCATTGTGGCCCTGGATGCACCCTTTCACGGGTTTACCAAGTGGGATAATCCTGACTTTGAACCCGATGACCTGGTCGAGATTGTTCACGGTATCAGGCGCTGTCTGAATAAAGAAGGCGAAAAGATTTCACTGCTGGGCTTTAGCATGGGTGGCCGCATAGCCTTACACCTCACCCAGATGCTCGCAGATGAGATTGAACGAGTGGTTCTGCTTGCTCCTGACGGACTCAAATATAAGTCGTGGTTGTGGTTTACTACCCAAACATGGGCGGGAAGCCGGCTATTTGATTATACCGTACACCACCCGCAATGGTTTCTCAGCCTGGTTCACTTTCTTGAAAAGCTCCGTATAATCAAGAGCAACGTTGCAAGCTTTGTTGATTACTACCTTGAGGACAAACCCCAGCGGATTGCTTTATACCGCCGCTGGAACATCATGCGGAACTTCAAGCCGAAACTATCCAGGTTAAAAAAGATCATTCCGGAACATCGCATTAAAGTACGTATGTTGTTTGGCAGTTTCGACAGGATCATCCATTATGCCAGCGGGCAGCATTTTTTGAGAAAGATCGAGAAATATGCAAGTGTGAAGATCATCGAGGCCGGACACGACCTCTTGCGCGAATGGCATACCCCGGTTATCGCAGAATTGTTTAATGATTAATAGTTGTTTTCTTTGCCCTGAATGACGTGGATTCTGCTGATACTTATCGTACTGCTGCTTGGTGGGTATGCAACCCTTATTGAGAACTATAGAAGGTGGTTTCTGGAAGTAAAACCTTTCAGCATACAGGGAGGTGCGGTACCAACCACTTTTTTTTCTATTATCATTCCTGCCCGGAACGAAGAAGGGCAGATTGGCGCATGCCTGAATACAGTTCTTTCGCAAAACTACCCCGCGAACTTGTACGAGGTCATCATCATAAACGACCACAGTACCGACAGAACCGCTGAAATAATCGCGCAATACCAACAAAGACATGCTAATCTCCGGCTCTTCAATCTTGAAGAGTTATTACCTGCAGGAAAGTTGAATTCGTACAAAAAAAAGGCGATTGAACTGGCGATTGAAAGAGCAACCGGAGAATGGATCGTAACAACTGATGCTGACTGTATTGTCCGGCCAAACTGGCTTCGTTCATTTGACGGGTTCAGGAAAGAACGTAACGCGGTATTTATTGCTGCGCCGGTCAAGTTCAACAGCACCGGTACGTTTATCGCAATTTTCCAGTGTCTTGATTTCATGAGCCTGCAGGGCATTACGGCTGCGTCGGTAAACAACCGTTTTCATAGCATGTGTAATGGCGCTAACCTGGCCTATAGCAAAGCTGTTTTTAATGAAGCAGGAAAGTTTGCAGGCATAGACGATATCGCAAGCGGCGACGACATGCTGTTGATGCACAAGATTTTTTTAAGACATCCAAAGCAGGTGCGATTTCTACTTTCAGAGCAGGCGATCACTGAAACCTTACCTATGCCAGACTGGAGCAGCTTTTTAAACCAACGGATACGATGGGCAAGTAAGGCAGAAAGTTATGAAGACAAGCGTATTTTTTGGGTTTTGGTTTCAGTATACCTTTTTAATTTGTCGTTGGTATTGCTCCCTCTCCTCGCCATTTGGGTTCCTGCGGCCATCTGGTACTGGCTACTGCTGATCGTATCTAAAACGGTCATTGAACTCCGGTTTATGATCCCGGTTGCGAGATTTTTCGATGAATTGCCGCTGTTGTGGTGGTTTCCGGTAATGCAGCCTTTTCACATCCTTTATACCGTCGTTGCCGGGTGGTTGGGAAAATTCGGCACCTATAAGTGGAAAGGCAGAACGGTTAAGTAGTAGGGGTCTTCCTGTTATTTGGAATGAATTATCTTTCCGTTCGTTCTGATTCAATCAAAAACGATATTGTAAATGGCATCATCGTCGCAGGCTTTCTGGAAAAGGCTAATAAAGAATAAAGGTGCAGTTATGGGCCTGGTTATCATTATGCTGGCTGTTCTTGTAGCGGCTCTTGGTTACTTTATTGCTCCTGATCATAGTCCCAACGCCAACCGGATGACGGTGGAAATAGGGGGGGAAAAGCCGGGGTTCAAAATGCAGTTCCTCGGATTGAAAGCTGAAAATGGAGAAACTAACACGTCGTTTTTCACCAGGATGATCGGGGGCGCGAATGATGGCATCAATTACCTGCCCATTACAGATTATCGATGGGAGGGCGACAGCATCATCGTGCAGAAGTTCGTAGACGAAGGCATAACTGAGCGACAGTCTTATCATAAAAGTTTATTGCGTCCGGAGCCAATTGTGAACCGGTCATATTGGACCGGTACCGATCGGTTTGGCCGCGACATTTTAAGCAGGCTGATTATCGGCGTCCGGGTGAGCCTTGGCGTGGGCCTGATTGCCGTACTCATTTCGCTTACAATTGGGATCGTACTCGGCGCACTGGCGGGATACTATGGCAGCCGTGTAGATGATGTGGTCATGTGGCTGATCAATGTGATCTGGAGCATCCCTACCCTGCTGCTGGTATTTGCAATAACCCTGATGCTTGGCAAGGGTTTTTGGCAGGTGTTCATTGCTGTGGGGCTGACGATGTGGGTGAACGTGGCCCGCCTGGTTCGGGGCCAGGTGATGGCGGTAAAAAAGCTCGAATACGTGGAAGCCGCAAGGGCGCTGGGCTTTTCTGATGCCCGAACGATTTTTAACCACATCCTGCCAAACATACTGGGGCCGGTTATGGTGATTGCCGCAAGCAACTTCGCTTCAGCAATTGTGATTGAAGCAGGGCTGAGTTTTTTAGGTGTAGGTGTGCAGCCACCGCAACCCAGTTGGGGTTTAATGATTAAGGAGAACTACAACTTCATCATAACACATAACCCAATGTTGGCGCTGGCACCCGGTATTGCGATTATGTTGCTGGTACTTGCATTTAACCTGCTGGGTAATGGGCTACGCGACGCACTAAATGTTCGTGGTAAGCTGTAATTGGTAATACAACGGGCACACGTTGAAGCAGGTGCTGTGCGGAAATGCCTGATGATTTGTAAAGAAGTCGAAAGATCACGATTAGCAGCAAACAGTTCGAGACAGCAATACCCGGTTTCGATAAATTACCCGCGCACTTTCCGGGCCGTAAATGCATTGTTATGAAAGTTAACCCTGGTCGGTAACGACCACATTCCGGTTGAAGCTCTCCTGCAATGAAATAAATGTTTCCGTTCTCTCGATCCCCCTTATCTTCTGAAGTTCATCGTGCAAAACATAACGCAACTGATTGATATCCTTACACACGATTTCGGCAAACATGCTATAATTACCTGTAGTATAATTTAAACGGACGATTTGCGGAATCTTGTGCAATTCTTTTAAAACACTGTCGTAAAGGGAACTTTTCTCGAGATAGATGCCGATAAAGGCGATTACGTCGTAGCCAAGTGCCTTCAGGTCAACATTCATCCTTGTACCTTTAACAATGCCGGCTTCCTGTAACTTTTTAATTCTAACATGGATCGTACCGCCGGATACGAACAGCTTTTTACCCAGGTCGGCATAGGAGATCTCCGCAGTTTCCATCATCTCATAGATGATCTGGTAGTCAAGTTTGTCAAGATTTAATTTCATTGCTATATAAGTTAGTATTGCTACAGGTTATCTAATGCCTCCCACAAATATTTGGAAAATTTCGAAACTTTAAAAATTTATCTTGATAAATTTGCAACATAACAGCGGTTTGCTTTAATATTGCATTATCAAATCATTCAAACAGGCACAAGGCCTGGATACTGTGGGGTGATGAAACTTTTGGCAGACATGCCCTCTTGTCTCGGGGGTGAGGATCACAGGATAAACGTAGTGTAGAGCCGCTCTAATAGCAATATTAAGGCGACCAGGGTCGACCACTGAACTTTGCGCTACAGCTAACTGCCTCGTGGAGGTTCGACCCCTCCCCCTACAGCTGATAAAAGCCCTGAATAATTGCGAACCAATTATTCAGGGCTTTTTTATTTTCCGGCATTTGCTAGCTATGATTTATGTCGCTACTCATTGAAGGAGACAATATTGCACGCTGCAAGGAATCAGTCCTCAAAAAATAAACTACGAAAATGTTTTTCGATTAAATAATTCATCGTAATATTACGTTAGAATGGGAGCTACAAAATCATACGAATTCAGCATCAAGGAAAACAAACTGGCTAACATTGCAAAAGCCCTGGCGCACCCGGCAAGGATCGCAATATTAACACTGCTGGCGAAACGACAAACCTGTGTATGCGGAGACATCGTAGATGAATTACCACTCTCCCAAAGTACAGTGTCGCAACACCTGAAGGAATTAAAAGCAGCGGGGTTGATCAAAGGAGAGATAGAAGGTGCAAAGGTTTGCTATTGCATTGATGCAAAAACCTGGAAATCGGCACAGGCGTTAATAAATCAAATGTTCGAAACTTATAGGGACGGTAATGAATGTTGCTGACCTTTTTTTTGCCAAAATTAATCGTAATATAACGATCATCCTAAAATTAAATAACATGGAAACGCTTAATGACATCAAAGAACTCGTAAAACAGAAATACTCAGAAATTGCTTTACAGGAAAAAGAGGTTAATCAATCATCGTGTTGTGGCTCCGGCTGCTGCAGTACCGAGGTATACAATATTATGTCGGATAGTTACGATACAGTCGAAGGCTATAATGCTGATGCGGATTTAGGATTGGGTTGCGGCTTGCCGACTGAATTCGCCAAAATACAACAGGGCGATGTGGTCGTTGACCTGGGAAGTGGCGCAGGCAATGATGCGTTTGTTGCGCGTCATGAAACAGGAGAAACCGGCAAAGTAATTGGCATCGATTTTACCCCTGCGATGCTTGAGCGCGCGCGGCAAAACGCAGAGGTCAGAGGATATCACAACGTAGAATTCAGGCAGGGGGACATCGAAAAAATGCCTGTTACCAGTGGTGTTGCGGATGTAATTGTGAGTAATTGCGTTTTAAACCTGGTACCAAATAAAGATGGGGTGTTTAAGGAGATATTCAGGGTCTTGAAACCTGGCGGACACTTTAGTATTTCTGATATTGTCCTGGCCGGTGAATTACCGGATAAGATAAAACAGGCTGCGGAAATGTATGCCGGTTGTGTTGCAGGCGCCATTCAACAAAACGATTACCTGGGGCTCATAGAGAGCAATGGATTTACCGACATCACCGTACAGAAGTTAAAACCCATTCTTGTGCCCGACGATATACTGAGTAATTATTTGTCCGTGAACGAAATTGCTGAGTTCAGGCAGTCGGGCACCGGCATCCATAGCATTACCGTTTACGCGGTTAAGCCAATAGAACAAAAAGCTGCGTGCTGTGGTCCGGACTGTTGTAAGTAATAAACCGGACTGTTGAACCCGGTAAAATCTAAACTTGTAAACGTAACTAATACGAGCGGTAGCCCTAACAAAGCACCGCTCTTATTTGTGAACGATATCCGGCTAACCTGTGCGCAGCAGTAAACACGCCATATCCCGGAGGGCTGGCTCAGCGGGCCGGATCGAACGAGATTCAAGAAATTAATTCAAGCTCGTCGGAAGCGACCGGATGTTTTTTGGTCGTAAATAGTTGCGCCTGTGCCGTCCGTCGAGCTGATAATGACTTTACGATGTTGGCAGAATTACCTGGCGTACTCAGGCATCAATACATCTTCCGGTTTGATGAACCTTTTACCTGAGCTACTCCCCGTTCAACACAACGTTATACAGATGAACGAAATGCGACGCAACGATGACGCCACGAGAACCAATGCCGGTACCAAAAAACTGTCTCCGGTTGTGACTTTTATTCCGGGCTACGGTATACATTACCCGGGCAACAGAAGTATCAAAGTACAAGTGTGGCTTTCAGCCGGGAGCAACGATGAGGAAAAGGATCTGTACAACTCGTTACTGAATAAACAGCCTTTAATAACGACCGGACTTCACCAGCACTATGTTTGTACCAGGAATTGTAACTTGCCCCTTAACGTCGGTACTACAACAAAAACATATGAAAATGAAAATAACCACCGTAGCGCGAACATCAATATTGCTGTTTGCGTTTCTTGCGGGCTCTATGGAAAGCTTATCTGCCCAGGAACGAACCAGGAAGAGAAACCGCGCCCAAGCCATGGTTGATACTGCGACCATTGAACGTGTTATGGGCTTGAAAGGCAAGTCGAATGAAGGCGAGTATAAGATTACCATCCCGCAAAATGACCTGAGTGTTACCGTTGACGGCTTCAAAATAGTTCCTGCTATGGGGTTGGGTACATGGGTAGCGTTTACGGGTACCCGGGACGGTGTAATGGTGATGGGTGATATTATTGTAACAGAGACAGATCTTAAACCGGTACAAGCAGAAGTTATCAGGCAAGGCCTTACGATCACAGCTATCCATAATCACTTTGTACGTAATCATCCGAACATTATGTATATGCATATTGGTGGAACTGGAACGACTGAAGCGATTGCCGCTAAAGCAAAAGCCGTTCTTGATAAAGTGGAACAACTACGCGGCAACAATCCCGCCAAGGGAACTGCTTCTGCGGAAGCGGTTGCTAATAGTTTGAACACTGCTGAACTGGATCAATTGCTCGGCTATAAGGCAGAGATGAGTAAAGGAGTTTATAAATATACCATCGGACGACCGGATGTGAAGCTCAGGGAGCATGGTGTGCCGGTAAGCACTTTCTTAGGTTTTAATACCTGGGCGGCTTTCCAGGGAACACCGGAGAAGGCAGCGGTTGCCGGCGACTTTACGATGCTTGAAGATGAAGTTGCACCGGTTATAAAAGCACTGGTAGAAAATGGGATTGAAGTGGTTGCCGTTCACAATCACATGATAAAGGAACAACCACGCGTTTTTTTCCTTCATTACTGGGGCATCGGAACCGCACGACAGTTGGCTACAGGGTTGAGGGCCGCACTGGATCAAACCGGAAAAGGAAGAAAAACAGCACCCATGCAGATGTAGTTTACGCCGCCGGCCGGCCGTTTTACTTGCAGGTTTCTTGTTTACTATGATCAAGATAAGATACGACTGGCTACTGCAAAGCTTACACCTTCATTGGCACCAGGCCTGCTGCGACCAGGAGCGTCGCGGGCGTCGACTATTTAGCGAGCCAAAACCGTACTGATCCGGTCCGCCTTCAATAGTGCGGTCGGGTTTAGCTTAGCTGTATACCACAGAATTATTCACCTGAAATTTCCCAAACGATCATGCGCTTATATTGTTTTCCCTGATATGGGTCATCGGTAGCACCTGTTCGTAAGCGCAGCCTTTGTTGTAAAGAGTTGTCAAGCTCAGGTTGTAAATTGTTCATTGGTGTTCCTCCCGTTGCACTTTCCAATGCAGTCGTGTTCGTGCAGCCCTGTTTTATTTGTCAGCCTCAGCTATAGCGTTAAAACGACCGCAATTTTGGGCATGAAAAAAGGGCCAGGATAAAAATCCAGCCCCGTTTAATCCAATATTCTATGAAAAACCGTGATAAATATCGTAAAAATACTTGGACAATAGTAATAATACTATAAAGATTTTTTGGGTTACTTATTCACATCGGCGAAACTAACCCGTTTTTTAAGGGCTTTTAAGCTCCCAATGCCGCGGGATTGCATTTCTCGTTCAACTCATACTGCACTTTGCCCAGTTGACCTTATGACTGCGTGCATTGGTAATACCCCCGATTGCAATTATTGGCTGACGTTTCTATTTTGTTGTACTTGAAAAACGTAAGTACAGTCAATTACCAGCATGAAGAAGCTTATACCGGCTCTGATAGCCGTTTTATTATACGTTTACCCGAACGATGTGAACGGGCAGTCCAGAAATGTTTCGTTTTATCTCATCTTAGGCCAATCTAATACCGGCTGGACTCCGGCCAGCGGCATGAATACCAGCCAGGCGGCAGCTTTTGGCGGTGCCGTTCCAAATACCCTGATGTGGAATCCGGGCGTTGGGGGGCATTTGGCAACCTGGCAGCCGTTGGTAGTGGGTAGGAATACCCGTTGTGAAAACTATGCAGATTCAACGCAGTTTGGACCCGAAGCTTCGCTAATGAAGAGTCTCCAAAATCAAAGTAACCAGCTACGTTTGGTTTATAAGCAGGGGCAGGGAGGCACAACACTTGCCGGTGACTGGCGACC
>JASLBT010000135.1 GCA_030146445.1 Segetibacter sp.
CGGCAAGTCACAACAAGATGAGCTTAATTAAATGCACCAACTTCATTTATCATTCAGCATTTAACATTCAACATAATCTCCGTTCTCTTGGCTGACTACATGGAAGAAAAAGTTCTTGCCCGGTTAATCTTCAGATCGCGAAGGATACCCGACTTGGGATTAATTGACACGTTGAAGGAACGGTAAAGGCCGATCGGCGTTAGATTAATTGACATTTGCCAGCAGTGCATTTCCCTGGAGATAAACATGGTTAAAGTTTGGATTTTACTCGTGCGGAAATCATAATAGGTACTTCCCCCCATCTTCCACCTCGGGGTCAGACTAAAATCCCCGTTCACACTTACGTTCGAATTGATCTCGGTAGTGAACCGGCTGAAATCAACCGACAATACCCGGTTGAAGTTCAGTGAATACGACAACGATACGGACCATGGAATATTAAAGTCGGTATATTCAGCAGGATTGCTCCGCACGTAATCCAGTTGTCGTTGCTGTTCATCAGGTGTCATAAACTGATCCTGCGGCAGGCGTTGTTCATCGGTGCGGCCATCTTTACTTTTGCTCTTGAACTGGGTGGACATTGCGACACTGCCACCAGTGATTCTACCCGGATTGAAACGCCCGCTGTTCCAGGCAAGTTCCTTGCTGCGGAAGCCCTGCGCCGTTGTCCCGTAAGGATCGAGCACCGCATTTGCCGTAATGTTTATCTTTTCAAAAAGGTTACTCCGCAGGTATAAGCTAAACGGCGAAAGCTGAAAACTATCTGCCATTAGATTGTAGGCACTGCTAAAGCCAAAACCATCGATCAGCCTTACTTTGCGGCTCGCGCCGGCAGCAGTGTCTTTCTTGTCGCGTACTTTCATTTCAAGCGTATTGTCGATACCAAACGATACGCCCCCAAACACACGCTGGCCGGTACTGAGTGCGCCGGTTATATCAGAGAAGTATTGGTAGGTGTTCAATGTGTCGTTCACCTTTACCAGCGAGTAATTACGCCTGTTCAAATCAGGCTTATAGTTTAAGCTTAAGGTAGGGCGTACCTCGTGACGGATAGCCTGTACTTTATTGGTCTTTTTAAACTGGTAGGTTCCGAATATGCGCGTGTTTGCCGAGAGACTAAAGTTCATGTCGCGCTCCATATAAAAACCCCGCGTCGTACGTAGCGCGCCTCTTTTTGATGCAGTGTCGTAATACCTTTGAAAAGCCTGGCCATACCAACGTTCGCTATACGAAACTCCCGGTGCTACTTGTATGGGCCCGAGTTGCGGCAGAGATAGTGTGATGGGAACATTGTGCGTTGCGCTCCACTGCGCGGTATCCAGTAAACGCTGTAACAATGGCCTCCCAAACAGCGTATCGGAACCATAAAAAGATACCTGGTTTTCCAGGCTGCCGGTATAGCCTATGCCCAGCTTCTCATACCATTTTGGCGTACCCACCTGCTCTTCTTTTTGAAAAGGATAAAACGTTACGGCATTAAAACTAACGGAAGGTAGCCGCAGGTTGATCAACCCGGTATTGCTATTCTGGTCGTGGTTCGCGCTTAAGGTGAGGTTATATTTTCCCCGCCAATCTTTGCTGTACGTAATAGACGACGACAGTTGGTTCTGAAAGTTCTGGTAACTGTTGTTTGGCACCAGCCGGTTAAATTTGGTGCTGCCTGCATTTACGTTTGCTGAAAAACTGGAGCCGGGACGAGATTTCGCATCACGGGTATGATTCCAACTAATCTGGAAACCATTTTGGGTATTGAACTCTTCTTTTGAAAGTATGCTGGTATTTAGAGAGCGGGTTCTTTGAAGTGCAAGGTTTAGGCCACCGGTATAACGGTAGCGCTTCATGTACCTGGGTGATATATTCAGGTTCCAGCCACCATAACTGTAAATATTGGAACGTACCGTTACATCAAGGTTATCGTTGACCACTTTATAATAGCCAAGCCCTTCAATGCCTAACCCAAAACTTTCATTGGAGGCAAATGACGGAGGTAATATTCCCGAGTGCCTGCCACGGCTTAGCGGGTAAATGCCGAAGGGAATGCCTATGGGTACCGGCACCCCTTCAAACTCCGGGAACGCAGGTCCCGACACCGCAAGCTTTTTGTTTACAATTTTCATCTTGCGCGTGCGGAAAGCAAAGTGCGGTGTATCAAGGTTACATGTAGTAAAGCGACCGTGCCATGCAAACAATTCATCGTTGTTTATCTTTTTTACGCGTTCGGCAAAGACAAACATCTCGCCCTCCTGCAGGTAGCTGCTCTTAGTTAGTCCTTTTTCAGTCTTCAGGTTGTATACAATACTATCGCTGAAACTCGTCATACCCCCTTGCACCAACTTTGGTTTGTCCAGTGGGTTGCCAAGCGTATCCCGGTCGCCATAGGCATAAACCAGTTGCTTCTCCTGTTCGAGCTTTATTGTAGCTGCCGTTAGCTCAAGATCACTATACCTGGTAGTGGCTTTACCATACAATATAAACTGGCGGGTTGGAATAATAAGTACACCGCTGTCTGCAGCAGCATAGGTTACCGGTGCATCGAGGGTATCTTTAGAAACCTTGAAGTCCAGCGTATCGATCATCCTGATTTTTCCGGTATCATTTCGAAAGGCAGTGTCTCCCGCTTGCTGGTCGGTTGAACGTTGTAGAGTGTCTGTAGAACGAGTGGTATCAGTTGAAAGACCGAATGTATCGGCAGTTAGCGTTTGCGAAGTGGTTGGCCGGGGAGTAGTTGTTTTTCGGGCAGGCACTGTATCAGCGGTTGTTTGCTCTTCAACCTGATGATATTTCCGCGGTTCATACTTAGCGTTTAGAGAGAACGTTATTATGAAAACATTGAGAACTACCAACCCGGCTGAAAACCAATTTGCCCTAACTTTACAACGATTACTCATAAGTAGTAAAACAAAAATAGAGCTTTAGCGCTTTATGATTTGTGAAGATACCCTTAATAGACCTTGAATATGCCCAAAAAAAACTTAGTCGCAATACTTTGTATTTTCTTTATTACATGTTTAACATCTTTCAACGAACACACTGAACCTGAGGCACAAAAAGAGACAATAAAAGCACAAAGAGAACCCCTTAAAACAATAATCATCGACGCCGGACACGGTTATCCCGATGGCGGTGCACATGGTAAATACAGTAATGAGGCCGACATTACTCTAGCAGTTGCCAATCAATTAAACCAACGATTAAAGCAGGTACTCCCCGATTGTAATATTTTGATGACCCGTACTACGCCAAACCTGCCCGACGGAAATACCGACCGGAACAAAGCAAATCGTTACCGGGCACAGATGGCTAACGATAACCACGGTGACTTATTTATCGCTATACACGTCAACTCCTTAAAACAACGTTACGGAAGAAGAATTGAAGGCTATCGTAAGCAGACCTATTACGTGTATACCGGCAAAAAAAAGAACCGGAAAAGGGTGGCTAAAACGCGTACCGTGCCAATTTACAAATCTTTCAAACTCGCCTGCAACCGCAAGGGTACTGAAACCTACATTTGGGCGGTAGATAAAAATGACCAGAAAAAGAGTTCCGTCGGGTCTAAGGACGACCAGGAAGATATGTTTGGGGAAGAGGCTGACTCCACCTTCTCCTTTTTCGATTCCCCGGAGGCAAAGATCCTTGCTGCGTTACGTACCAAAAGATATTTCGACAGAAGCCGGCTTATGGCTTCGCTGGTTGAAGACGAGTTTAAAAAAGAAGGCCGGCCAAGTTATGGCGTAAAGCAAAGAAATAACCAGGGGATATGGGTACTACAGGCGACTAATATGCCCAGCATATTGGTAGAAACAGGTTTTATTTGCGACCCTGAAGAAGAAGATTACTTAAACAGTGAAAAAGGCGTAAACGAAGTTTCTTACGCCATCATGCGTGCAGTGCTTCGTTACAAATCTGCCCTGGATAATTCGCCGCTTCCCGCTGCCGACAGTACGTTTACCAGGTAATCAGTCACCCGCAATAATAGCAAGAATATGTCAAGTCAACCCAATACTACGAATTCGTTCAGCAGTAGCCGGAAGATTAAGCTGTTGATGATCGTTCCGGCGTTATTGATGCTGTGCTTTCAATCCGGCGACCTTTATGGTTCGAAACCCCCGTCCCAACGTCCCCGCTTGAAAAAAATCATTATAGATGCGGGTCACGGGGGACACGATGGCGGGGCATCAGGCAGGTTTTCGAAAGAAAAAGACGTTGCGCTTGCGGTTGCCTTAAAGCTGGGTAAACTCCTGCACGAAGAAATGTCGGAGCTGGAAGTTCTGCTAACCCGTACAACCGATATTTTCCATAGTCCCGTCACAAAAGCCAACATTGCCAATTACAACAAGGGCGACCTGTTTATTTCTATTCATTGTAACGCCGCGGCTCCGGTTCGGCATTCCGAGCTTACAGGTTATCGCACGGAAACCTACTATACCGGCAAAGGACGGAAGCGGAAGAAGCACACCCGGAAAGTTCCGGTATATCGTACCTGGACCACTCCCAGTCAATCGAAGGGCACTGAGACCTACATCTGGGGTGCCCACAAGACCGGCCTGAAAGAAAAGGCGATGCGCGAAAATGAAGCACTGTACCTGGACAGCGCTACCGCGAACTTTGTAAAAGACTTCGACCCGAATTCGCCCGAGAAAATGATACTGTATTCGCTAAAAACGCAGCAATATTTCAACAGGAGTGCAAACCTCGCCATCACTGTGGAAGACGAGTTTAAAAAAGTTGGCCGGATAAGCCGGCAGGCACAACAAAGGCAGGTGGGAATTTGGGTATTGCAGGCCGTCGCAATGCCGAGTATCCTGGTTGAAACGGGTTTTATCACCAATCCCGAGGAAGAAGCCTATCTCAATAGTGAAGACGGGCAGTCCGAAATCGTTCGCTGTATTGCACAGGCCATTAAACGTTACAAATATTCATTGGATAATCAAAAAATCAATACCACAAATCCCGTAACGACAACCAGGTAGTGCCCCTGGGGAGATCAATACGCGCTGCGGTAACCGATAAAAACCCGATTCTCCACGGGTTTTTCTTTTTTGTACCGGGCATTTTTTTCTACCCCCGGCATCGTTGCGTCGCACACTTGTACAGTTGGCTCTTTTTGCAACTGGTAGTTGCCTCGTTAAGCCATGAGGGGTTTTCGCGCGACCTGTGGTCTTTCTCATTCATAATCAGCCTACACGTGATCACATTTTTGTGCCATACGAGCCAAATAAAAAGTCGATGGCGAAAAAGCGGTAGCACACCGCGCCGAAACCGGCAACCATTTATCCGTATTTTTGTTCAAACCTTATTGGTGGCTTAGTTTTTTATACTACAGACTTTTACAAAAGTTATATTCATGAAAATTAATAATGAGACGAAAGTTGGTGCCCTTACGGCTATTGCGATAACTTTATTAATACTTGGTTTCAATTTTCTAAAAGGAAAAAGCCTGTTCAAAAGCGGCAACTTCATATACGCTAAATACAAAGACACCAAAGGACTGATGGTTTCGAACCCGGTTTACATTAATGGGCTACAGGTTGGATCAGTTTACGAACTGGAAGAAGCGAACAAGAACCTCGATACCATTATCGTTGCCATAAAGATGAGTAAGGACCTGAACATCCCAACCAATTCTCTTGCAAGCATCAATCAAAATCCGCTGGGTGGCAGTTCCGTGGTCATCAGCCTCGGCAACAACAAGAACTACCTGCGTTCCGGCGACACCGTTTATACTATGGATAATCCTGGTCTGCTGGGTGACCTCACTCATAAGGTTACTCCTGTAATTGACCAGGTGAAAGTGACGATCCAAACGCTCGACTCCGTGATGCGGAACATCAACAGCATTTTCGATCCTTATACCAAAAACAACATGCAAAACACCGTTGCCAATTTTAACACCATCACGGGGAGCCTTGTTGCGTCGGCAAATACGTTGCAAAAAATCCTGGGTACAGAGGGTGGAATGCTGGCTGCCTCGTTGGGTAATGTCAATGCAGTTACGGCAAACCTCGCCAGCAACAATGAACGGATAACATCAACACTCACGAACCTCGAGACTGCGAGTTCAAGCTTTTCAAAAGCCGACATCAAAGGTACACTCGACCAAATGCAAACCGCGGTGGCTACACTCCAGGCCAGCATCCAAAAAATGGACAGCAAGGATGGAACTCTCGGGCTTTTGTTAAATGATAAACAAATCTATACTTACCTCGCTAACACTACGCGGAGTATTAATACCTTGATGGATGATATCCGCATCAATCCGAAACGGTATGTG
>JASLBT010000203.1 GCA_030146445.1 Segetibacter sp.
TGATCGTAGTCCATCGGTTCTGTTAAAGTACCCAGCGATGGCAGTGATTCAAGGGTTTGTTTTTCGGCTGAAAGAATGCGCTCTATATAGTTATTTATCCGACTGAGCATAAAAGTGTAGCCATCACCATGATTTTCTACCAGTACCTGCAACATACCAAGCGCTATTGTATCCCGCTGGAACTTCCAGGTGATCGCCCCTGAGTAAACGGGGACGGCTTCAAACTTTACCTGTTCCGACAGGTACTGGCTTATTTCCAGGTCAGGGTTTGTGGTGGGATCAATTTTACGGTACAACTTCAGTACGTAGCCATTATCGTAGCTTATGGATGTAACACCGGACCCCGCAACCAATCTGGATTTTACCTCAGCCAATTGTTGGAGCTGGTTGTTAAGATCTGCTTTGCCTGAAAACTCGATTTCGCTGTTGTTTAGCCTGATGTTGTTGCCCTCAGCCATTCTTTGTAGAAGCGCGTGCTGGAACCCTGAAGTAAACAATGCATCAGCCAGGGCCCCTTGCTCATCACCAACATTGATGCGTGCAATGATTGACTCCGGGCAATTGGTTCGGAGGTTTTCGGCCAGACTTTCTTTCAGGAAAGTCAACGGCAATTGATACGACTCAGGCAAGCCACTTTCATATTGCACTTCAATAAGCAACAGAACACAATACTGGTCGTCAAAAGGGATAACGGCGTGGTTGGTAATAGCAATGCTGTTTATACTTTTTTCTCTGGCTACAAACCAATCGGTCCTGAACAGGTAATCGGCCAGCACTTTGTCTTGTAGACTTCCCAGCAGCTTTGTGTCAACCGTTGCTCCCCAGGTCGTAGCGTTTAAAGTTGGTAAAGGAACATCATGGGCAAGTTGTGTTTGAGAGATATGCAACTCGAACCATTCGTAAGCATGAGAACCAAGGGTGAATAAATAAGGGCTATCTTCTTTTATGATCGGAAACTTGTTCTTACTAAAGACCTCGGTTGGTATATATCCTTTGAAAGCAGAAAGATTTACTTCTGCTGCTTGTGAAAACTTCGACAGGTTTACGATGACCAAAATCGTTTCGTCTTCATACGTTCTTGTGAATGCAAGCACCTTCGGGTTATCTACCGGAATGAACTTCATATCGCCACGCCCAAAGGCCTTGAAACGCTTACGCATACTGATCATGCGCTTCATAAACCAAAAAAGCGACGATGTATTCAAACGTTGCATTTCAACGTTTACCGACTCGTAGTTATACTCCGGATCAAGAATAACCGGCAGGTAAAGTTTTTGCGGATTTGATGCAGAAAAGCCGGCATTCCGGTCGGGCGACCATTGCATCGGCGTGCGTACACCATCGCGGTCGCCCAGGTAAAAGTTATCGCCCATCCCTATTTCATCACCATAGTAAATCACCGGGGTACCAGGCATAGAAAAGAGGAGGCAATTCATCAGTTCTATTCTCCTGCGGTTGTTACCCATAAGCGGCGCAAGCCGGTGTCGGATACCGAGGTTGATTTTCGCTCTAGGATCCTTCGCGTACACTTTGTACATGTAATCACGCTCCTCGTCGGTCACCATCTCCAGCGTTAACTCATCGTGGTTGCGTAAAAACATTGCCCATTGACAGTTTTCGGGGATCTCGGGTGTTTGATCGAATATATCGGTGAGGGGGTAGCGGTCTTCCATTTGAAGGGCCATAAACATCCGTGGCATAACGGGGAAATGGTAATTCATATGACATTCATCCCCATCACCAAAATACGAGGCTGAGTCTTCGGGCCACATGTTTGCCTCAGCCAGGAACACGGTGCCAGGAAATTTTTCGTCGATGTGGGAACGAAGCTTTTTCAAAAACACATGCGTTTCTGCAAGGTTTTCACCATTTGTTCCTTCGCGTTCATACAGGTAGGGAACGGCATCCAGGCGAAAGCCATCCACGCCCATTTCGCACCAGTAATCCAGCACTTTCATAACTTCTTCCTGCACAAGCGGGTTATCGTAATTTAAATCGGGTTGATGGTGAAAGAAACGGTGCCAGTAATATTGCTGTGCAACAGGGTCCCAGGTCCAGTTACTTGCTTCGTAGTCGGTAAAGATGATGCGTACATCTTTCCACTGGTTAGGGTTATCTGTCCAAACATAAAAGTCGCGTTCGGGCGATCCTTTGGGCGCAAGGCGTGCGCGCTGAAACCAGGGATGTTGGTCGGAGGTATGATTGATGACCAACTCGGTAATCACCTTGAGGTTCCTTTTATGCGCTTCGGTCATAAACGTCTTAAACTCACTGATGTTACCATACCTCGGGTTGATACTCATGTAATCGGAAATATCATATCCATCGTCTTTAAGGGGAGAAGGGTAAAAAGGCAAAACCCATATTGCAGTTACGCCGAGATCTTGCAGGTAATCCAACTTGGTCATCAATCCCTCAAAGTCCCCGATACCGTCGCTGTTCCCGTCGCAGAACGCTTTTATATGTAGTTCGTAAATGATGGCATCCTTATACCAATGCAGATTATCGTCGAGCTTCGTTTTCATTTCCATAAGCGTTAGGTTAAACTAAGAATTTATTGATGCATAATTTGCGTGCCATCCGTTGCTGACCATGAGCATTCATCTGTCATCGTGATCCACTTCAAAGGGGGCGGAAAGAGCCGGTGATTAAACTCGGTGCGAAAAAAAAAGACAGTCCATCGGGACGGAAGCGGGACGTCCTTGCATGCTGTCGGGCAAGTTTTTGACGGGGCATCTACAATCAGGCCCTCACCTGGAACGGGGCAAAAAGCTAATGTCACCAATGCTATTGAACCATTAACTTTACACAAAAGCACTTTATTAAAACAGACCCCACCTTCTTTGTCGCCATAGGCACATCAGCCGGCGGCTTCAATGCTCTTGCCCAGGTCGTAAGTAAACTCGAAAGTAAACTGGATGCCGCATATGCCATCGTTATGCATCTTTCGAATTACGACATGAATGAATTTCTGGTGTCACGCTTAAAGCCGCTCACCAATTTATCCTGCCTGATGGCTGAAGATGGTACATCCATCGAAAAAGGCTGTATTTACATTGCCCAGCCAGGCAAACACCTGCTGATAAAAGACGGCCAATTCCGGCTGGGTTATGGACCAGAGGAGAACAACTTCCGACCATCGATTGATGTGTTTTTTCGCTCTGCAGCAGCAGCATACGATAGCCAGACCATTGGTGTTATTTTAACCGGGTTAATGCAGGATGGTACCTCGGGAATGGAAGCCATCAGAGCCTGTGGAGGAACGTTGATCGTTCAGGACCCAAGTGATGCCGAGTATCCGAACATGCCGCAATCGGTACTCAATAACATGCAAGTTGATTTTTCCGTTGAGGCACCCGCAATTGCCAGAACAATTGCCCAGGTCGTAACCCACAAAGAAGCAATTCGCAAACCGGTGCCACACCAGGTTGCTGCCGACGCAGACCGCTCTGCAAGAATGGCTGTAGGAATAGATGGCATGGAAGAATTCGGACTGAGAAGCGAATACGGCTGTCCCGATTGCGGGGGAATACTTTGGAAGCAAACCGGTGGCGATAACTTAAAACATTACCGGTGTCATATTGGCCATGCTTTTCTGGAAGATGAATTACTGCAACAACAGCTTAGAATTACTGAGTCATCAATATGGATGGCGGTCCGTATGATGGAAGAACGCAAACACTTGCTGGTGAATAAGCTCCAGGAATATAACCGAAAAGGGGTGCCTCAGTTAGCTCGTGGATTTGATCGTAAAATAGACGACCTTCAAGAGCACATTAAGCAGCTTAAAAATTTACTGGTGGCGATAGAAACACGACAACAATAGTGTTCGGTAAAAGGCAAAGCATTGAAGTATGATGCAAAGGTAAATGCGAGTCGCTAAGACGCAGAGTTGACCTGGTTCGCTAACGGTGGGGTGGTGTATCCGTTATAAGGCGCCGTCACCGAACTGCTGATGATATGTTTAATCTTTAGCCGGATGGTTTTAAGCATAGCAAATGGTGCATCAGATCTGAGGCCTTTGATGTACTCGTCCTGCAGCTTTTTCACTTCACAGGCAGCTTCCGGATCAAGGTTTGTGGGCAGGTGATACATAGAAGATTTTCTATATACTAAAGGTATAAAATATCCTGTGACTTCCTAATGAATAGCAGATTAAATTCAAAACATCAAATGAGCCTGCAACAAACATTAGCATCCGGTACCCCCTCCTGAGTAAAAGATCAAGGCCGTTCAATGCAGTAATTTGGCAAATACACGGCAATGACACCTGCTTGTGTCAACCAGTTTTCAGGTGATTGTTGTAGGGTAGTACACCCTCCACCCGGTGTCAGAAAAATATTGAGTTGCTACGTCAAACAGATCTATGGTCCCGTCCCGGCTAATCAGGTGACGCTTTAATAACAACAGCTGTGTTTTTGCAAATACCTCACCGATACCATCGTATTTAAATGGGCGGACAGGTTCGATGGTGAACTTTTCGTTGAGAATTTTTACCTCAAACGACATAAAGTCTTTTGCTATAATAAAGGAGTTTACCATTGGAAACCTAAACCTGCTATTCTTTTATTATTGTTGCCACAACAGGCTCAAATGAATAGGTGCTGCCTGTGATGGTTAACCAGTTGCTGCCGCCTGCCTGATGTTTTCAACCTCTCTGACCGTTTTTGCAAGCGGTTTCCCCAGCAGCCTGGAGCCTTTTTCGGTAATTAAAAAGTCTTCTTCGATCCGGGTGCCGCCGGCATCCATATACGACAGCGCTTTTTCATAGTTGATGAAATTACTGTGCCTCTTTTCGGCTGCCCACATCTCCGTCAACACCGGGATGAAATATAGACCTGGCTCAATGGTAACAACGAAACCAGGTTCAAGTGCCCTGCCCAGTCGTAGTGACTTCAGGCCGAACTCGGTGCTCTTTTTCAAATGATCCGAATAACCAACATATTGCTCGCCGAGGTTCTCCATGTCGTGTATGTCGAGACCCATCATGTGCCCAAGCCCACATTGAAAAAACAGGCTGTGCGCACCTGACGCTACGGCTTCCTTCGGATCACCCTTCATGATCCCTAACGCTACCAGTCCCTCCGTAAGTTTCTCGCAGGCAAGGTGATGTACGTCGATAAATAATTTGCCGGGCGACAGGGCTGCAGCTGCGGCCTGTTGTGCATCCAATACGATTTCATAAAGTTCCCTTTGCCTGTTGGTGAATGATTGATCTACCGGAAAGGTCCGGGTCAGGTCGCCGCCGTAGTGATTGGCCGTTTCTGCGCCGCAGTCGCAAAGCACCGTGGCCCCGGCGGGAATTACGCTGTTGCCATAATGATTATGGAGTACTTCACCATGGGTCGTTAGAATGGTAGGAAAAGAAAGATTACCACCACCGGCAATAGCAATCGCCTGTAACTGACCTGCAAGTTCAGCTTCGGTTTGTCCTGCCCTGCAACGCTGCATCGCTCCCAACTGCATTTCGGCGGTGATGTCGATTGCACGTTCGATTTCGCTGATCTCCCGTTCCGACTTTACCGATCTTAACTGAACAACTGTTTTGATCAATGGCACCGAGGCGCCATTGCTTACTGCCCCGACAGGTGTGGCAAGCCAGGCGCTCAATTGCAAAATGTGTTCACCCCGATACGGCGGTAAATAGTGGATCTGCCGTTTTTTCCCGCTGACCTGCGAAAGAAAACTGCTGATTTGCGCCACTGGAAGAACTTCGCTGATGCCTACTTTGGTTGCCAGCTCTGCCACCAACGTGGGCCGTCCTATCCAGATGATTTCGTCGATCGTTGCTTCGTCGGCAAACAGTATTTCCCGGCCGTTGTCGATATCGAGGATAAAGTGAACGTTTGGTTTGTCGATGCCGACAAAGTACAAAAAGCTGCTATCCTGTCTGAATGGGTAAACGTTATCTTTGTAGTTCATACTACTTTCTCCGTTTCCCGGGAGCAGGATAATTCCGCTGCCTATTCCGGCCTTTAGCGCGGATCTTCTCTGCAGGTACGTCTCTTTATCGAACATGATTATGGTAAATTAATATACGAAGAGTGGTATTTGTTTTTATTTGCTATCCGGTCGGAGTGGTAAAAAGACATCAAATATAATCACTCCCGGAAATCAGATTGGCTGATGTATGGCCACTGGCGTGAAATAAACAGGTAAGCAGGTGAACGAGATAATACTGCATTAAGAAATTCATCCCGACAAACGCGTAAATGCACAATATGACTACCTTTAGCACAATTGTAGCACGTTTATTTTCCCCACGGTGGCTTAATTTTGAAAGGGGTTAAAATCTGTAAACAATCAATTAATTGCGGAATACTTACCCAGGTGATGCAAAAGTAAATTTGACCTATTAATTTAATAAAATAATGTATCATGAGCATAGTTCACTGGAAAGGCGTTTATCCTGCAGTTTTGACCCCCTTCAAAAAAGATGACTCCATAGATTTTCAAACGTTTGAAACAAACCTGCGCGCCCAGATGGATGCGGGTGTTGACGGGATCATTTTAGGTGGTTCCCTTGGCGAAGCAAGCACGTTACTCAACAGTGAAAAGAAGGAGCTCCTGATCTTTTCCAAAGAGGTCGCCGGCGACAAGTTCCCGGTGATCTGCAACATTGCAGAACAATCTACCCGTGAAGCGATCGCCGTTGCAAACGAGTCGGAGCGCAATGGTGCCGATGGACTTATGCTTTTACCCCCGATGCGCTATAATGCCGACGACCGCGAAACGGCAGAATATTTTCGCACGGTAGCCAACAATACTTCTTTACCGATCATGATCTACAACAACCCTGTAGACTATAAGATCATGGTAACGCTCAAGATGTTCGACGAACTGGCTTTGATACCGAACATCCAGGCAGTAAAAGAGTCTACAAGAGACATCACGAATATCACCCGTATGTTTAACCGCTTTGGCGATCGTTTTCGTATACTCGGCGGCGTAGACACGCTTGCATACGAAAGCCTTTGTGCAGGAGCGGACGGCCTGGTAGCCGGGTTAGTGGATGCATTCCCAAGGGAAACAGTCGCGATTTATCGTTTGGTGAAAGCTGGTTATTACCAGGAGGCGCTAAAGATCTATCGTTGGTTTCTTCCCGTTTGCGAACTGGACATACACCCCAAGCTTGTTCAATATATTAAATTGGCGGCTACACAAACGGGTATAGGTACTGAACATGTACGTGCGCCAAGGCTTGCCGTCGAAGGAGCAGAAAGAGCACAGGTGCTTGCACTTATTAACGAGGCAATCGAAACCAGACCAGAATTGCCCGATTATTTAAACTTACAACCAGCAGAGAATGTTCAATGGGCATAGTCATGTAGGCTTTTCAACCAGGGCCGGAAATGATAAGAAAGTAAAGGTTTTTAGTACCACTAAGCAGGAGTACCTGCCCGAGGAGTTTGGCGTGGTCTCTAATGAAGATATGGAAGAGGCCCTGTGGAAAGCAACAGCCGCTTTTGAAACATATAAGAAAACAACGCCTGAACAACGCGCAGCGTTCCTCGAGAATATTGCCGAAGAAATCATGAGTATCGGTGATCCGCTGATTCAACGGGCCATGCTTGAAACCGGCTTGCCGGAGGCACGGCTAACGGGTGAGCGGGGGCGAACCGTCAACCAACTAAAATTGTTCGCCGCTTTGTTGCGCGAAGGTTCATGGGTTGAAGCAGTTATTGATCCCGCTCTGCCCGATCGGAAACCTTTACCACGGGCCGACTTAAGGAAAATGCTTGTGCCTGTCGGACCTGTGGTGGTATTTGGCGCCAGCAATTTCCCGTTTGCATTTTCCACTGCGGGCGGCGATACGGCTTCGGCACTTGCGTCTGGCTGTACCGTGATCGTAAAGGCACACAACGCACACCTGGGCACCAACGAACTGGTTGCAAATGCCATCATTAACGCGGCCCAGAATTCAGGTATGCCCGACGGCGTATTTTCGTCTTTAATCGGCGAAGGCGCTTCCCTCGGCCAGGCACTTGCAAAACATCCTGCGGTAAAAGCCATTGGTTTTACCGGTTCTTTCCGTGCCGGAATGGCATTATATAAAACGGCGGTCAACGACAGGCAGGTACCCATTCCGGTGTATGCCGAAATGAGCAGCATCAACCCCGTGCTTGTTCTGCCCGGTAAACTCGAAGCTGATATGGATAAATCAGCATCATTGCTCGCCGGTTCCATCACCCTTGGTGTAGGGCAGTTCTGTACCAATCCCGGGCTACTGTTTGTGCTCGAGTGCGATACCACTGAAGAGTTCATCAGCAAACTTTCTACACAATTGCAGGCGATACCGGCGGCAACAATGCTCAACCAGAGTATCTGCAAAAGTTATTACACCGGCAGGGAGAAGATCACGGCTGAAAAGGGAGTTAAAGCCATTCACCTTGGTGAGGATGCTTGCACCGCCTACAAAGGAAGCGTTGCCCTCTTCGAAGTAAATGCAGCCGACTTCGTCTCCAATCCCAACCTGCAGGACGAAATGTTTGGTCCTGCTTCCATGATAATCCGTTGCGGTACTACTGATCAGTTGAAGCAGGCGCTACATGCATTGCACGGACAGTTGACGGGTACCGTTTTCGGTACCGAAGAGGATCTCGCTCATTACGAAGAAAGTATCGATATTATGACCGGTAAAGTGGGCAGGCTCATTTATAACAGCGTTCCAACAGGTGTGGAAGTTAGTCATGCAATGATACATGGTGGACCTTTTCCTGCAACAACAGATGGTCGCACCACATCAGTTGGTGCCGAGGCCATCAAACGTTTTGTAAGGCCGGTCTGCTACCAGGACTGCCCCGAAGCTTACCTGCCCGAAGCCTTAAAAGATTCAAACCCATTAGGGCTCATGCGCAAGGTCGACGGTCGTTATACCAGTGATCCGGTTACAAAGGCATAACGCCTATTACACCTCTGCAGCTATTGAGGTTTTTTTGGAGCCAGGCGAGGGGCCCGGTATGAAGCTTTTCTTGCGTCGCACTCCCGTCCGAATGGCTTCAGCCGGGCGGGCTTGTACGGCATCGCCGGAGCAGCAATGCTCGTCCATCACGACCAGTTATGTTCCCTGAAAGATTTGTTTAGCGCGACCGCAACTGCCCAAAGTTAATCAGCAAATAAGTGCCCGCCCGGCTATATCAGCCGGGCGGGAATAACATAGTAATCTTCAATTTTATTCTATCGCTTGCTCCAAGCCTGCCTTTCAGCAGACCGGACCAATATCGATTCTACATTTTATAACCGACAGAGAAATCAATGGCTGCTAAGAAGTTTTTTTGTGTAGACGCGCATACCTGTGGCAACCCTGTAAGGCTGGTTGCGGGCGGCGGACCTTTCCTCGAGGGCAATTCCATCATGGAAAAACGCCTTCATTTTTTGAAGGAGTTCGATTGGATACGCAAGGGGCTCATGTTTGAACCGCGCGGCCACGATATGATGAGTGGCAGTATTCTGTACCCGCCTCATGACCCGCAAAATGACGTAAGCGTATTGTTTATTGAAACAAGCGGCTGCTTACCCATGTGTGGCCATGGTACCATTGGAACCATTACCATTGCGATCGAAGAAGGATTGATCACCCCAAGAGTTCCGGGTAAACTCCGCATGGAGGCACCTGCGGGACTCGTATTGATCGACTATAAGCAAGAGGGAAAAAAGGTGACTTCCGTTAAGCTTACCAACGTCAAGTCATTTCTCGCCGCAGAAGCTCTTGAGGTTGAGTGCCCCGACCTGGGCACGCTTACCGTGGATGTGGCTTATGGCGGAAACTTTTATGCGATTGTTGATCCGCAACAAAATTTCCCGGGATTGCAGCACTACAAAGCGGATCAGCTGATTGCATGGAGCCGCGTCTGCCGCGAAAGATTAAACGAAAAATATACGTTTGTTCACCCGGAAAGTGAGCACATAAAAGGACTCAGCCATTTGCTTTGGACTGGTTCAACGATCGATCCCAGGGCAAGTGCCCGCAATGCTGTTTTCTATGGCGACAAGGCTATCGACAGGTCACCTTGTGGTACCGGCACATCGGCGCGTATGGCGCAATGGTACGCCAAAGGCAAACTAAAACATGGCGATGAATTTATTCACGAAAGCATTATCGGTTCTCAGTTTATCGGCAGAATAGAGGAAGAGACAACCATCGGCGGTAAACCAGCTATCGTACCCAGCATCGAAGGGTGGGCGAAAATTACAGGGTACAACACCATTATTATCGACGACGACGATCCGTATGCCCACGGGTTCCAGGTGATATAACTAAAAAGAAAGGAAGCGCAAGCATGAAAGCAGTAGTGATTGGTGGTGGAATAATCGGGCTCAGTTCGGCTTACTACCTGCAGAAAAGCGGTTGGGATGTTACCGTGCTCGACAAAACGGATATGACCGACAGTTGTTCTTATGGTAACCTGGGGATGATCGTTCCCAGTCATTTCGTGCCCTTAGCCGCGCCCGGGATGCTAAGCCAGGGCATCCGTTGGATGTTCAACAACAGGAGCCCTTTTTACGTAAAACCATCGCTTAGCCCTGATTTAATCGGGTGGGGGCTGAAATTTATGAAAAGTGCCACCCATCAGCATCTTGAAAGATCAGGTTTGCCGCTGCTTAACCTCAACCTGTACAGTAAAAAGCTGTACGAAGCCTTGCAACACGAACCGGGGTTCGACTTCGGCTACGAGAACAAGGGCATCCTGATGTATTTTAAAACCGAAAAATTTGCGGAAGAAGAGATACACCTCGGCGAAAAGGCCAGGAGCATGGGTATCGACGTAGAGCCTTTAACCAAAGCGCAGGTTCAGTTGCTTGAACCCGAAACAGAACTCGACATCCTTGGCGCCGTGCATTACAAGTGTGATTCGCATTTATATCCCAACAAGCTTGTTGCTCAGCTGATCAGCCACCTGCGCGGCGCCGGAGTAAAAATGCAGGGACATAGCGAAGTAAAGGGCCTCGACGTTGTGAATGGTCGCGTGAAAAAAGTAATCACGGGCGATAACGAATATGAAGGCGATGTGGTTGTGATGGCAGCCGGTTCGTGGCTTTCCCAGCTTGCGAAAATGGCAAACTTCAAATTGCCACTGATGCCGGGTAAAGGTTACTCATTTACTTACCGAAAGCCCGAGAAAAAACTGAACGTGCCGGCGATCCTGTGCGAGGCGCGTGTTGCAATAACACAGATGAATGGTTATATGCGGTATGGGGGAACCATGGAGATTGGTCCTGTAAACAACAAGATCAACATGAACCGGGTCCAGGGGATCGTTGAATCCGTACCAAAATACTTCCCGGGAATACAATTGGGTATGCCCGCAGAAAAAGACATTTGGTATGGCTTCCGACCATGTTCGCCAGACGGCTTACCTTATCTTGGAAGATCAGCCAAAGTCAGGAACGTTCTGGTCGCCGGGGGCCATGCAATGAGCGGAATTAGCCTTGGACCGGCAAGCGGCAAGGTGATGGCTGATCTTGCCAACGACCAAAAACCGGAAGTCGACATCAGCATATTTGATCCACAACGCTTCTCGTAGCCTTTTGGTCAATCTTCTTTTGGTGTAAGACCTCGTAGAAATCAAAATTTTTGTTGGTCTCAGATAATAGCTGATTGTCTTGAATAATGTGATGGGCGCTTGCGCCTGTGCAATTAAGGAATAGTCGTTTGCAGGGTAGTGTGTGCCATTAGCCGAAACGCAAACGCCGTTACAAACAACACCCACATGCCCAAATCTCAATTGCTAAAAGTTTCGCTGCTAACTTGTTTATCGTGGTGCTGCCTCGCGTTAACAGCTCAGCCCGGTAAGGGCACCGAGTTTGTTCCCTGCCAGGAAATGCCGGACCTGATTACTAAGTTTGATGCTGATTACCGCGTTTTGCTTCGTTTTTATACACCCACCGTGGCGGGAGCTGGCGGCCGCGCCGGCTTTGGCGCTCCCCTCGATGCAGGGGTGGGATCTCCTGAAAAACGGGAGCGGCTGAATACCCTGTATAACGATTACATGAAAAAACTATCGGCAATTAGTTTTAATAGTTTGCCGCAGGAGTGTAAGGTCGATTACATCTTGTTTAAACGTGACCTCACCAGGAAGATCAGCCAGTCGGCGGATGAAGCAAAGGGATATGAGAAAATCAGGCAATGGTTGCCGTTTTCGGCAAAGATCTATGCACTCGAAAAAAGTCGACGTCGTGGCACCCAGCCCGACGCCGAGAAAGTAGCGCGGGAATGGTCAGATATAGCCGGTGAAGTAAATACGCTGCAAGCCAAATTAAAGGAGGAAAAGAACTGGACATCTGAGTCGGTTTTTGAAGCGCAATCGGCCATCGCCGATCTCAAAAAAGCAATCGGAAGCGTCTATGCATTTTATAACGGTTATGATCCCCTGTTTACCTGGTGGGTTCCGAAACCGTATAAAGAATTAGATGATGCACTTACTGCGTATTCAGCCCAGGTCAAGACCAAACTCGTCCAGGTGCCTGCCGATAAAAGCGGTATCGTTGGCCAGCCTGCGGGACGCGACGAACTGATGCGCCAGCTAAAGTTTGAGATGATTCCCTACACGCCCGAAGAACTGATCGAAATTGCCAATAAGGAGTTTGCCTGGTGCGACGCGGAAATGTTGAAGGCTACAAAAGAGATGGGTTTAGGCAACGATTGGAAAGCGGCTTTGGAGAAAGTAAAAAACAGTTATGTGCCGCCCGGCAAGCAACCCGAAGCCATACTAAAGCTCTATACCGAGTCTGTTGATTTCCTTAAAAAACACGACCTTATCACCATACCGCCGCTCGCCGAAGAGGTTTGGGGTATGCGTATGATGGCACCCGAGGCACAACTGGTTAACCCGTTTTTCCTCGGTGGTGCCGACATCATCATTTCGTACCCTACCAATACAATGGATGAGGACGATAAACTGATGAGCATGCGCGGAAACAACCCGCACTTCTCAAGGGCAACCGTACACCACGAACTGCTCGCCGGTCATAACCTCCAACAGTTTATGAATAGCCGCTATCGTACTTACCGCAACTTCGGGAGCGGCTTCTGGACGGAAGGCTGGGCACTCTATTGGGAACTATTGCTTTGGGATATGCAGTTTCCGCAAGGTCCCGAGGATCGCATCGGCATGTTGTTCTGGCACATGCACCGTTGCGCACGAATCATTTTTTCGCTGAATTATCACATGGGTAAGTGGACACCACAACAGTGCATTGACTTCCTCGTGGACAGGGTCGGGCATGAACGCGCAAACGCCGAAGGTGAGGTACGTCGCTCTTTTACCGACCGTTACCCGCCATTATACCAACTGGCTTACCTTACGGGTGGGAGACAATTTTATGCCTTACATAAAGAACTTGTCGACAGCAAAAAGATGACCAATAAGCAGTTTCACGATGCTGTCATACAGCTCAACGCCATGCCCGTTGAAATGGTGCGCGCCATACTTACAAACCAGCCGCTAACCGAGAATTTTACGACCAGTTGGAAGTTTTATCAAGAACAGTAGGGAGTTAAGAGTTATGAATTAAGAGTTAAGAGTTCAGCGTTAATCAGTCTGTCATTCCGACGAAAGGAGGAATCCCGTTGGAGTGATGAGAGAAGAATGATGAGAGATGAGACGTAAGCTTTTGTTTTTCCGACGAAAGGCAGCGTTGTCATTCCGACGAAGGAGGAATCCCTATCCAAGCGCAAGTTGTTTGTCATTCCGACGAAAGGAGGAATCCCAATCGAGCGCAATGAGATCCCTCGTGCCTCGGGATGACATCAACGGTTTGTCATTCCGACGAAAGGAGGAATTCCAATCGAGCACAATGAGATCCCTCGTACCTCGGGATGACAAGAATGATCGCAATGAGATCGACAAGTGATGAGAGATGAACGATGAGACGTAAGCTTTTGTTTTTGCGACGAAAGGCAGCGTTGTCATTCCGACGAAGGAGGAATCCCGGTGCGAGCACAAGTTGTTTGTCATTCCGACGAAAGGAGGAATCCCAATCGAGCGCAATGAGATCCCTCGTGCCTCGGGATGACATCAACGGTTTGTCATTCCGACGAAA
>JASLBT010000204.1 GCA_030146445.1 Segetibacter sp.
CCCGAATAACTCACTTCCTTTTGGACACCTGCCGGCAATAATTCAATGCGGAATTTTCGGTCAGCAGTTCTGCCTCTTGATACACCACCGGCTGGTTTGATGCTTAGCTTTTTGGTAGCATCGTCCCAACTGATGTTGGTTATTGTTGCAATATTTTTCAGATAGTCCTGGCTGATCCCGTCGTCTTCATAAAGGGTATAATTGCCGTTTGCTCCCTGGTAAATCCGCAATGTTGTTGGCTGATTTACCTTTTCATTTACGTGCTGCCTAACGGGATCAAACGGGATGATGGCTCCTGCACGAACATAGATGGGCATGGTAGCGAGATCAATTTTTTTAGTCACCGATCTACCACCGCTTTCTTTGGTGTTCGTCCACCAGTCGTACCAGTCACCCGTGGGCAGGTACACCTCACGGTTGGCAGCGCCTTTTTCGAAAACAGGGGCAATGAGCAGGTCGCGACCCCACAGGTATTGGGTGCCCATGTTCCTTACTTTTTCATCTTCAGGATAGTGCAGCCACATGGCCCGCATCAGGGGCAAACCGGTATTTCTTGCTTCCCAGGCGAGCGTATAGGTGTAGGGCAGTAACTGGTAGTGCAGTTCGTCGTACTTACGGGCAATGGGTTCAATCGCCGGGTTGTTTAATTCCGACTCCAATGGTGGAACCCTGTCTTCGCTTGGCCCCATATAACTCAATCCCCAACCCCATGGCAGTCGTGTTCTCCAGGTACGGCCATGCGATCGAAACGACCCACAGAATGCCGCAAACTGGTACCACCGCGCATAAAGTTCACCAGTGAGTTCGGTATTGGAATAAAAGCCGCCAATATCCGATCCCCAATATGGGCCGATACTCAGTGAATAGTTTATCCCGACTGCCACCTGGCCTTCCAGTGTTTTCCACGACGACTCGGTATCACCCGACCATACCCATCCACCCCACTGCGCTATTCCCGGGTAACCATTTCTTTGCAGGCTCCATGGTCTCACATTCGGCTGCGACGACAGGTGTCCCTGGTAATACAACTGGTGACGTTTGATACGTTCATGCAGGTTGAACCAATCGCCTTCATCCGGCCAGAATGCATCAACGCCTTTATCAATCAAGCCCTGGTGTTGCTGCCAGTAATTCTTTATGTGGGTTTGATCGACCACCTCGCCCGGCTTTGGCGGAATGGTTCCCTGCAGGGTTGGTAATTTGTCGCGATCCCAGGGCACCATGTGCAAAACAACCTTTACGTTTCGGTTATGCATATCGTCCATAAAAGCTTTAGGATCGCGTTTGAAAACGTCGGGATTAAACTCAAACGATGGCTGCTTTTTATTCCAGCCGACCGGCGCAAACCCGGTACCAAGATAGATCACCGCATCTACCGGGATCTTCTTTGTACGAAATGTATCAACAATACCGATCATCTGGTTTTCGTCTACCAGTGTCCGGTGCGACTGCATATAGCCAAGCGCCCATTTGGGTGGCATAGCTGCAGGTCCGGTAATCACCGAGAAGTCTTTCATGAAATTGCGGGGCTCATGGCTGTCAAAAACAAATACATCAAATAAGCCGGGCACAATTTTATCGATCGGCGGCAATCCCTTTCCCTGGTTCAAGCCCTGGTTTCGCTGCGTTTGCGGCATATTGGTCACGCCGATGGGTTTCCATGGAATGAATTTACCTTTCTCTGCATCCTGCAGATCAACCAGCACCCATGGTGAAGCAACAAACAATCCCCAGCCAGCTGTGCCAACCAACATCGCAACAGGGTTCCTCGAGCCGTAAGCATCACTTTGCCACCGTGGCTGCATGCTATCAAGTTTACCCCTACGGTCGAATTGAATAGGGGCTGCCCGCCAGTTTGATCCGCGCTCCGGTTTCGGACCTCCTTCGCCCATGCCCAATACCGGCTGGCCATGGGTACTGAACAGCAGGTTGCCGTCGGTATCGAAGGTTAGCTCCTGCACGGCCTGCCCTTTGGCATTCGTCACAATCACCCGCATTGGGTCTTTTTTTATTTCCACGTTTAGGTTGCCCACCTTTTTTTGAACCGTTTTGCTGAGGTCGCGAATGCTGATAACAGGAGATCCGTAGTCGCGGTCCACTACCGCGGGACTAAATGGAAATGGTTGCTGGTAGCTTACTGGTTTAAGCGTGATGCGTATGCTGTTTTCACCAGCTGTACGAACGTCGAGTTGAGCCGGTTCACCTGCAGCTGTTATATTCTGCGCGTTTACAAACACGTGCAGGCTAAGCAATGGAGAAAGCAA
Source organism: Segetibacter sp. (assembly GCA_030146445.1). Classification (GTDB taxonomy): domain Bacteria; phylum Bacteroidota; class Bacteroidia; order Chitinophagales; family Chitinophagaceae; genus Segetibacter. The sequence continues at coordinate 2,265 of JASLBT010000204.1, forward strand.
AAGCAAACGAAGAAAGGATTGTTTGGCCATAGTAATGTTAGAGGGTGTTTACAGGAATGAAGAAATAGGGTATGGTTGCTGATACAACAAAAAGTTGTTTTCACGCCACAAAAGTTCCTGGTTGTGTTATCTATCGATCTGTTCCGAACGTATATAAAGTCCTGCTGAAAAAGTGGCTTCCCGGTTCTAAAACTGTTGATGGAAAGTTGCTGTGATTTGGTGCGTCAGGAAAATGTTGTGTTTCCAGGCAGAATCCTGAAGATGCCGGATAGGCAATACCTCCTTTACCGTCGCGATCGCCCGCAGTTAGCTTATGCCCATCGTAAAACTGCATTCCGGGCTCGGTGGTGTTCACTTTTAATGTTATGCCGGTCTTTGGGGCAAATACCATTGCGGAATAACCGGTTTTACTATTGCGATCCAATACAAAATTGTGGTCGAAGCCCTTAGCCATTTTTAGCTGCTCATCACTTTGCTGAAGCCTCTCTCCTATACTAACCGGTGCCCGCAGGTCGAACGGGGTTCCGGAAACATCTCTTATCTCCCCTGTGGGAATGGATGTTGAGTCGGTGGGTGTAAATCCCGAGGCCATTATGGTTAGCACATGGTCGTATATGTTCGTTGTTCCGGCGCCATTAAGATTATAGAAAGCGTGATTGGTTAAGTTAACGATGGTCTTCTTATCAGTAACCGCATAGTAGGTGATCTCAACACCATTGTCGTCGGTAAGCCTGTAGCTTACCCTGGTGTTAAGTGTGCCGGGGTAACCCTGTTCGCCATCTGGTGATATATAGGATAAGGAGATGAATTTTTCCGTTATGGTGTCTACGGTCCAGGGCTGGATATAAAAGCCTTCTTTTCCACCATGTAGCGAGTTGGGTCCGTTGTTAATGTCGAGCTGATAAGCAGATCCGTCGAGGGTGAACCTGCCTCGTGCAATCCTGTTGGCAAACCTGCCCACCGTTGCACCGAAATATTGCTTGTCTTTTTTAAGGTAAGTATTCAGGCTGTCAAACCCCAGAACCACGTCGGTGGCAATGCCATTTCTATCGGGAACGATCAGGCTCACGACTCTCGCGCCCAGGTTCGTGATACCAAGTTGCAACCCGTTGTTGCGGAGTATATATAAAGCTACCTTTTTACCTTTCACGACCTTTTCGTATGCGCCGCCATCAGGCATGAGCGGTTTTTTATTTTGAACCTGTCGTGATCCGGTGCAATTGCTTACACTGGTAAGCAGCAGCAAATAGCAGGCAATACGATATACAGGCTGGCGCATGTTATGGCAACGTTAGTAAACTGATATGATCCGTAAAAACCGTAAAATCAGATAAAGATGTCGAGGTAAGCTACCTGGTCAGTCACAGGCATTATCCCATGCTTTTGCAACGAATTAAAATAGAGGCTGTCACCTTTTCTCATCAGGTACTCCCTTTCGCCAACCTGCATTTTCAAAGCGCCCCTAATGATGTAGATAAATTCTTCTCCTTCGTGCGAAAGTTCATGAGGCTTCACTTCTCCCTTTTTTGCAACAAACAAAAACGGCTGCATCTTCTTTGCATGGTATTCCGAAGCAAAAGGGAAAATGGCGTATCCTTTGTCTGTTGGCGTAAGATTTTCTTCCGCCTTTTCCATTGGTGTAAATATGGCGTTCAGCCAGCCATCATGTTCAAGCAGGCTCGAAATGTTGGTACCCAAAGATTTGGCAATTTTTACCAATGCTGCTACTGAAGGAACTGTCTTGTTGTTTTCTATTTTGGAGATCATGCTCCTGGAAAGATCGCTTGCATCGGCAATCTCCTGAAGTGTACGCTTTTGCCGGATCCGCAAAATCCTTATCCTGTCGCCGATGTCGAGCTTGCCAACATGTTCTTCAATTTCCAGGTCATTCCCCATGAAACAAAGTTTTATAATTTGCCCATCTGTTTATCGCCGTTCAACCTTGTTGAATACAAATATAATTGTTCTTCAAGCTCGTTCAAATCAATTCACTTGTTATTTATCACCGGATTTTAACCATTATTAAGAATAAATAAACCATCCGGTTTGCAGCCGTACATAACCTCCCAGGCTGGCTTACGGAGTGTAGGGTTACAGCGTGTGGTGCTGAAATGTCCGTGCGACTCCGGTATTTAGTACTTGAACATACTGCAAAATATCCGGTAACAGGATCGAAGTATCGGATGGCAAATCTTTGGCGAAGAAATCTCCCAACAGCTGATCACGTCATCAGTTATTTTCAGGAAAGAACCCGGGTAATCGAACAACAAAATGGGCCGGTTGGTTACGGCAAGTGGTGCTAATGAACGGGGTGAACAAAAAAGACTACACATATAAAATTTCTATGTGGCGATCGTTTTTGCATTTCACCATACTGCAGCGGTTATAAAACTACCATTGTTTTCCACCAGGTCTCTCAGGAAAACACTAACAGTTCACTTGCAAACCTTTACGAGCCCTTTCGCCGCATGATTGTTGTTCATCATTGTATAATATCTTTTTTAATCCTTAATCAATCACCGTGGAAAAATTACAGAAACTAGACCTCATGGACAAAATCGTGAGGGAACTGGAGGATCTGAAAAACAGCCAGACTGCTGTTCTCAAAAAAGTAGCACAGATCGAAGCAGACAACATCACACTTGACGTTGATTTACTCAATCAAAAGTTACCGGACCTGCACGAAGAAGTTGCATCAAGTGTCGAAATTGTCAGTGATCTGGTTGAAGAGTTTCAGGCCCATCGCGAAAAGTTTTTCGTTGATAACAAGCTCGAAGCCCTGCTTGATCCTACCGCATAATTATGGAGTAATGAAGAAAAGGTTGGGTATTTAAGCACCCAACCTTTTGTTTTATATGCCGTAATTCATTTTGCCTTACCCACATCTTTAAACTACTTCCTGCCTTTTGTACCGTTGTTAAAGATGTTATGGCACCGATTTACATGGGGCAACTGAAACAATTTTCTCTCCCTATCGAGGTCCCAGGCTCAGGTAAACCAGGCATTACGATAATCTCATATACCTAACAGCTCAAATCAGGCTCCTGCTAATCACCTGGTCGCCGGGCCTTTTTCTTTTTCCAAAAGAAGGTTTCAGCTTTATCAATGATATTGTAATTGCAACCTGCAATCCGACACTCCCGGACCATTGCTGTACTCAGCTCATTTCCCGCTGCCGGTTATTCTACTATGACATGTTTCCTAATGTCGCCCGCTGAGCATTTCATCATCGTGTAATTTTTCAATTGAAGCCTCTATGGCTGCCTCGCCGTTTTCAACCACTGCCTTTTACGAATCCGGTCCGGCATAGTTGCAAATCCTCTTTACCTCAAGACGGTAGGGAACGCATTGCGATAGGTTAAAACTGGTCAGTTGTCACTGCCGATAATTCAGCAATCCCACATACCTCTGCCAAAAAGATTCCAGCTCCGGGAAGTTGAAGACTTGCATTCAACATTTATAATATTTACATTTAAGAGCAGGCGGTTGATCGCCTTCCTATACCTGTCTCAAATGATTGATAATGCCTTGAAGATAATGGCGAATGAAGCCAACAAATATATTGTTCGGAAGCTCGACCCCGATCGCGATCCGTCATCTACAAGGCGTGTGTCAACGGGAAATATCGCGAGGGTTCAGGAGTCAGATGCATCCGGGTCGAGGTCCGAATCGATCACCGCTCCATGTATATTAACCCTGGTTAACCTTGAGGAGGAACGGCTCGCAAAATCCCCAAACAATTTTGTTCGTGTAAACGACAAAGTCGAATACCGCAACCCCCGGATGTTTCTCAACCTATATTGTTTGTTTGCAGTCAACCATACCTCATACGATACCGCGCTACAATACCTTTCACTGCTGATTCAATTTTTTCAATCCAGGAACCTCATAGATCATAAAAACACACCTCCGGATAATGGCTTAACACTTGATGCAAGAATTGAAAAGCTTGTTTTCGAAATGGTGTCCATGAATTCGGAGCAAGTCAACCACCTCTGGGCGATCCTTGGTGGAAAATACTTACCCTCGGTGTTGTACAAGGTTCGGATGGTGAGCATAGATGACGATACGCCGGGCTTGCAGGCCGATCCAATCTCAAGAGTTGCGGTTAACAGTCACGCAAACAACTAATTCGAGCAATGAACAGTAACTACGATATATTCTTCAGCATCGACCTGTTTCACGAATACTATCTCAATGCTGCCTGCTACGACTTTGAAATTGTGCCTACTCCTGATTGCATCGAGCTCGGAAGGAGATTAAACATTCAATGGCGAAAAAAACCGAATGGTCTGGTTGCTTTTATGAAGGTGAATGATCTGCATGAACCTTTTGTAAACAATGAACGGGAGAAATTGTATCGAAGCTTATTCAGAACATCGAGGTTCCGCTTTTACTTAAAATTGAACAATCCTGATTTTGTAAACTACACCAATACGTCCCTGTCATTCGGCAGCAACAGGAAATATTATTTTAGTAACCTGGCGAATAACGGGTCGCTATACCTGACGAATCCTGTCCCGGCATATGCAAATGGCAAACTGCATTACCCGGGCGATCTTGTTTCTGATCCGGTAACCGGAACGGTTTACGAATGCCTTAAAAAACATACGCCAAAAAAAAAGGCACAATTACACGATCTGTCGCACTGGGTACCCAAGGGCGACACCCGGCCCGAAAAAGTCGCGTTCGACTTTGAACCGGGTAAGAGTTACGAAAAAGGCCAGTTGGTAAAGCACCCCGAAACGGAACATTTGTATGAAGCGCTTACCACCCATAGTCCGGCCATTACAGATGAACTGAATGATCCATCAAAATGGTTGTCCCGGGGATCGGGTCATCTGCAGTATCCAACAGCAAATGACCTTCTCGATTATAGCAATGGTACTTATCGGTTTTCGTTGGCTGCTGCTGTAAACAAAGCCGAGATAAAGGTTTCAGCTTTTAACTACAATCCCGGGCAGCCCGCCTTCGATACCGCGGTTTTACAAGCCAGGGTTAGTTTCGATAACCCGGTGCAAAAAGTACCTGTCGACCTCAGTTCCTTGCCGCCGGC
>JASLBT010000208.1 GCA_030146445.1 Segetibacter sp.
TGTAAAGGTGAATTCGAAGCCGGTGAGATCATTTTCGGCTCGGGTTAACCACTGCAAACTTATCTTCAACTGCACGCCGGCCTCATGCATTTTCGTTCGGCGATGACTGACAAGAAAGTCAAACCATTCAGGGAGTAGAAAGCTTCATATCTTCATGAGCGGTAACCCGCATTCACCATCAGATCTATACTAATGAAGGTTGCCACCTCTTTTTACCCGTTGGACCGTTTCTTATCTGACCCGTGGCATATACATATTGTTGTAGTACTTACCTTGATAAGCTTTGCAACTTTACATTCATCCGCAAGTGCTCTTTCAATTGAACTCGAAAAGTTGTATTTTGTTCCTGTGCGTGAACAATGTAAGTTCAACGTGCAATTCCTAATATTTCAATAAAAGCCTTTCAATGGCCTATCTCGACAATTTTGATTTCGACATTTTTATCAGTTACTCCCACATAGATAATGAAAGAACTTCGGGGCAGGCAATGGGTTGGATAGAGCAGTTCTACAATGACCTTACTGTTTCATTATGGCAATCTATAGGAACAAAAGACGTCAAAATCTGGTGGGATGATAAACGCCTTGATGGTGGAGTTATGTTCGACGATGCCATCGCCGACGGAATAAAAAAATCAGCCATCCTGTTATGTCTTAATTCCCCTGCCTACTTAAAGTCAAAATATTGTAGAAAGGAGATGGAACTTTTTACAAGCCACGCTCAATCGCAGCCACTTGGATTAAAGGTGGGCAAACACTCCCGACTTTTTAATGTATTGCTGTACAACCTGCCTTTTACTACCTGGCCAGGAGAACTCAGCGGTACAACTGGTTTTCCTTTTCACGATGCAGAAGACAAAGAATCACGCGGCCATCCGCTTGACCTGCGAACACCCCAGTTTCGCCAACAGTTACAGGATCTCACCGACTCGCTGGTGACGCTGATGGAAGAATTTCCAAAACGGGGAGAAGAGGTGAAAGAAGATGATACGTTCACCATCTTTTTTGGTGATGTGCCAGACAGCCTGCGTACCATTAGAAAACGCACTATTACAGAGTTGCAAAAGTCAGGATACCGGATCATCAGCGACGTTCCGCCCCCATATGAAGCAGACGAACACGAGGATGTCGTTAACGATAAAATAGGGCAGTCCGACTTACTCGTTAATCTCTTCGACCAGTTTCCTGGAAGAGAGGTCGATGGCGACGAAGTGACCTGGTATCCTCAGAAACAGGGCGAGATATGTCTTAGTTCGGAAAAGCCCCAGTTGATTTGGGTTCCTGCTGATTTAGACGTTGCCGAAATTGAAGAAGAGTCGTACAAAGCTTTTATCTCCAGGGTTGAGGAAGGTAGCCATCCAAAACAGATTGATTTCATACGTGGAATAAAAAGTGAACTTCCCGGACAGATCATCGGAATGGCAGAACAAATCAAACAAAAAGCGAAACGACCAGCTTCCGGAAGTAAAGTATCGGTACTTCTCGACACCCACTACAACGACCAGTTGTACGCATTGGAGCTGTGCAAGAATCTACTGGAGAACGATATTCAACCCTTCATCAATCCACAGGAAGATGATCCCCGGAAAAACATTAATATACTTGAGGACCGGATCAGCCAGGTAAACAACCTTGTATTTTTTTATGGCAAGGTGAGTGGCGAGTGGGTATCTGAACGTATGAAAGCCGCCCGCCAGTACATCGTGAGCAACGACTACCCCATTGAACAGTTCTATGTTTATATGCTGCCCCCGCGCAAGGACTCTGACGATAAAATGCTGCAGCAAAGATTTATAAAGGTTAAAGTGCTCAACAACAGCGACAAGGCCTCTTTGGACTCTTTAACCCTTAACCAGTTTCTACAAAACATAAAGGCGGCAGTATGAGTGCAGCCGGGAGCAACCCTTTTGTTGGACTTCGTGCTTTCGAATCTGATGAGAGCCTGTTGTTTTTCGGCAGGCATGAACAAACGCGCGACCTCCTGCAACGATTGCACGATCATCATTTCGTAGCTGTTGTGGGGAGTTCCGGTAGTGGAAAATCGTCGATCATAAAAGCCGGCCTTATTCCGGCGTTGAAAGGTGGCTACCTGGTAAACGATCGCGACCGCTGGATGGTCACCATCATGAAACCGGGACAAAGCCCGTTATGTAATCTTGCAGACGCCATACTTGACACGGCAGGCAATCCCGTTGGTATCGACGCTACTGTTCTTGAACAGCAGGTTAAAGAAGAAGGTGCACAAGCCTTGCTCGACATACTCGAACCGCTTTGGGGTGAACATGCAAACGTCTTTTTACTCATCGACCAATTCGAGGAGCTTTTCCGCTTTTCGCTTGATCAGCCCGAAGTTGGGAGGAAAGATGAAGCGATTGATTTCGTAAATATCTTACTCGAACTGGCATCGCATAAGTCCCTACCGATCTATACGGTCATCACTATGCGCTCTGATTTTATTGGTGATTGCGCAGCCTTTTTTGGACTCCCGGAAGCAATTAATAAAAGCCAGTACCTGGTACCCCGGCTGACGCGTCTACAGCTCAGGAGTGCCATTGAAGGACCAGTACGTTTGAGTAATGGC
>JASLBT010000249.1 GCA_030146445.1 Segetibacter sp.
GGGATCGAGGCCATAACGACGATTCATTTATTGTGTCTTAATTCAGCGCCGGCATTTGGGACTTTGCTCCTCAGGCATACACATTCATCATTCAACATTGCTTAAGTTCATCATTCAACATCGCTTTATTTCAACCCCTCTAGCGCTGCTTAACAAACACCTTCTGAGCACAAGCCCATTCATCATTCATTATTCATAATTCAACATTGCTTCTCTTCGTCAGCATTTCGCTAAAACCACGGTCATCGATCGGTGTCGCGCTTATAATGCATTTGTACCATCCCACTTTCAAATTGTTTGGTTGACACAAGCTTTAAGATTTGCTCGGGCCGGCCATCTTTAAAAAGCCGGGTTCCGCTTCCAACCAGGATAGGAACCATAGAAATAATAAACTCATCTACAAGGTCGTCAAGCAGAAGGCTGTTTACCAACTCAGCTCCGCCGTCGCAAAAGATATTTTTCCCGGGTTCATCTTTTAGCCGCATCACAAGCTCTTTTAAATTGCCGGTGTAGAATTCTGTTTTACCAATCGCAGGTTTGGGGGTATGCGTTATAACAAACGTCTTCTTGCCTGCATGTGGGAACTTGCTTACTTGTGTCATGACCCAGTCGTAGGTTTTTCTGCCAAGTAAAACGGTGTCCACCGTCGATATGAAATCATGATAGCCGTAGTCCTCGCCTTGCTGTTCTACAATAGATAGAAAGCTTAGGTCATCATTTGGTTTAGCGATATAGCCATCGACGCTGGTGGCGATATATACGATGATTTTTCTCTGTTGTTTCATAGTCGTTATTTTGATAAGTTAGTGATCAACTACAATGAATATAAAAAGGCTACTAACAGTTTTTTTGGTGAAATAAGCTCGTGAATTCTGGCTGCTCTCCCGGTTTGTAAATCCCCGGGTTTATTTCGCCAAACATCAACCCACTCCTAAGCTTGAGCCGGGGCATCCCTAAACCCTGGATTGTTTTTCCTGGTTATGAGTTGTCTAAGCACGACAAGGTGGGAAAGTAAAACAACCGGTACAATACAGCACGGTAGCCAGATAAACGGAAAATACAACACGGCAATATTTGGTTGTTCGTAAGCAAATCGCTGAAATGGAGAAGGTGCTGACAGCACCGCATGTACGACGATGTTGAACAAAAGCACCAGGCATGCTAAGTTCCAGGCAATAAGGAGCGAAGAGCTCAACAGCTTTCTTACATAGCCGAAGTAAAAAACGACCGGTGCCGAAAGCCCGGATAGGATATCAAGGTTTCTGCCTTCGAAGGTCATTAACTCCGGGACGGTTTTGTGAAGAAAGAGCCAGTACAAAACCAACTCTACAAAGATTCTGCATGTATGAAGAAGTGTTAAGTTCCGCACATCCAGCTTATCGATGTAGTTTCTGCCGCCGGCGGTTACAAAAAGCAAGACGATCAGCAATAGCGGGGGGAGAACAAGTAAAAGGAACCTTGGTGGCAAGGTATCCGTTACGGTATAGAAGCCAGCCATTCCCAACACGGCTTGAAACGTCAGCCACCCTGCAAGTACCAACAGGGTTGTTTTTTTACGTGAACTTGCAAAAGCAAAAATGAGCACGGTCAGTAGGGTGGTTAATACGAAAGTGACAACAATGTAAGCAGGGACGGGAAGCATGCGGCAGAAGTTTAGGATTTACGTTTTGGCTATTTTCCTGGATTTCGAACATGATACAACTAAAATAATCACGAACCCTGGATGTTGTATCTATGCCGGAAATAACAATTGCAAATTAGACCTGCTTAGCGACGGTATGTTGCTGTATGACCCTTTTGATAATACAGCGATCAATGTCGTTTAATTAGGCTGATTGTACCGTTTATTTGCCCAGAAATACGCTGTAGTACAAGCCCGAGGGATGAACCGGTTCGGACGGGCGGGCGTAAGACTGGCGCAGCCCTACCGTGTACACACATATGCACTTTGCTATTAAAACCGCCTTGAAAACTGACAGAAAGTTGGCGTTAAAGACTGAAGATGCCCATTGCATTGCCGATAAAGTGCTCCCGGACAACCGGGACGATGGTGCCATAAAAAACCAATGCTGGTACCCAAAAAATCAATCGAAAAAGATGTGTGTACAAGGTAGGGCGCAGCCGGGTGGCAAGGATGTTCAATAGTAATCCGTTGGTTCGGCGGCAAAAAAGAAAGTTCTTAAGTAAACGACATTCATACGGCTATCGGAAAAGTGTTTATGCAGTGCCGCGCTCAGTGTTACTTACGGCTTGCAAACGACTGCAGCAAGATTAAAGGTGAAAGGTTGAAAATATATGGGTCTGCCGGAATTGCATAAACACACTTCGGACACGTTTAGCTGTATCATTCCGAAGCACGTAAACAGGCGCAGCTCTGACCGGTAAGCTCAGGCGAGGTATAACTATTGTATTGCAATATTTTCACATTTAACTGGGTTTATGAAAGAGATAGCGGAAGTACTTACCAGGTACCTGAGTAGTGCAGTGGAAATTGTCGCAGCATTTGTGATTGGGGTTGCATTGCTGAAATTTCTGTACAGGTACATCCGGCACCTTTTTATACCCGGTGACGGATCAAATAACCAGGAGATCAGGATACATTTTGGCAGTGCACTAACCGTTGCGTTAGAATTGTTGCTGGCTGCCGATATCCTGGCTACTGCAATCGCCCCAACATGGGACGATATCGGCAAGTTGGCCGCGATAGCCGTGTTAAGAACTGCACTCAATTATTTTCTCGAACGCGAGTTGAAAACCAGTGATGCAGAGTCTAAGCTTAAGCATAACAAATAACCTTCAAATCAAGAGGTACAACTTACTTGCCCCACATTGATTAGCTGATGGTCTTCAATAACAGAATTGTTCTACATCAAAGTACATCTACCAAGCCCATTCGTGCAAAAGACGCGGTTGGCTAAAATGACGAGCATTATTTAATTCTGAGCTTCTTGAACAGGTATACCAGCGAGCTCACTTTCTTTTTTACGAGTTCATACGCCATTGTCTTGCTTTCTTCAAGGCTCATTGGTCCATCTGCAATACTGGTTACAAAAGTAAAGCCGGAGCCGGCCCATCCGGCGGTATCAACGTTTACACTTCCGCAGACAGCGATCACCGGAACATTGAAGTTTGCGGCAACGGACGATAACGCATGCAGGGCCTTGCCATTAAGGGTTTGTCGGTCGAAAGTGCCTTCTGCTGTAAATACAACATCGGTTCCCGGCAAGTGATCTCCCAAGCCTGAATGAGTTAAAACAATGTCTATGCCTTTTTGCAGTGTTACATTGGGGAGTAACATCAGGCCCGCGCCGGTTCCACCGGCGGCTCCTGCACCAGGCGAACCCACTACTGGCTTACCAGCGAATGCCTCCATAACCTCCGAAAAGAGCTGCATCCCTTTTTCGAGTTCGATAATCTGGGCGTGATCTGCTCCCTTTTGTGCCGCATACGTAAAGGCTGCACCATTGTCACCTAATAATGGATTATCAACATCACATGCAACAATCAAGGGGATATCAATCGCTTTTTCCGGGGCTATTATCTCCCGGATCTCCTGGAGATTTTTACCCGAGGGCTGAACTGGGCGCTTGTTGCTGTTTAGGAACCGGTAGCCCAAAGCCATCAATATGCCGGTTCCGCCATCGTTGCTGGCACTACCTCCGATGCCGATGATTATGTTTTCAGCACCCCGGCGGATGGCATCTTTCACGAGTAGCCCCGTTCCGTAGGTGGAGGTTAGCATTGGATTTCTTTCGGCCATATCCAGCCTTGCTAATCCCGATGCGGAAGCCAACTCTATCAAAGCAGTATTTGTATCATGTGACCAGCCGTAGCTTGCGACAACCGGCCGTCCAAGAGCGTCAAACGTGTCGCAGGTAATCGTGGTTGTATTAAGGTAATGTTCGAGTACCGCTACAAAACCATCCCCGCCATCCGCCAGCGGCAGCTGCACAATGTCGATGTTTTCATCTGCCATAGAGATACCTTCCGTGATTGCGGCACAAAGCTGGAATGAACTAAGGTTCTCTTTGAATTTGTCGGGGGCTACTATGATCTTCATTGTTTGCACTCCTTTGACTGCTTCTACAGGAAAAGGATAGGGGGAGCATAATACTGATTATAAGGATACAGTCAAAAAAAGATGAACGATATGCTAAATTAATCGGCAGCGTTCTGGCAGATATCTGCTTCGAATTCGGAATTGTTTCAGGGATAACACGTTTGTGGAAACGCACAAATAAGCTGTTATGTTGGTTGTCATCAATTCGGATTATCTGCAAGAGGAAAAGTTATTCCTTTTGCCAAAGCCTCACGGGCATACTTGTACTTGGCTTTTGAATAGTTGTTAAAGGCGCCTTGCTTTCTAAACTTGTACAATGCCGCTGTTTGCGTTTTACCCGTGTATTCTGTTGTATTGTGATAGTAGCCGGTGGTAGATAAAAAAACGGAATGCAATTTTGTTTTGTCCCGGTTGCTTTCCTTGAAAGTTACATTTACCCATTCGTCTTCTTTTAATTGCACATAAGCATTATCCTTTTTTGATACTTCACTTAACGTTGCCTCATTGTTGTTCCTTGTAACGACCGACGCATTCACGTAATTGATCTTAACGGCTTCATCAGGTGAAAGGTCAAGAGCCGCATAGTCAAGTTCCCAAAACATATAGGCACTTTCAAGCTTTACCCGAACCTTGTTTTTATTCGTGGGGAACTTCAGCTTCATGATCATATCCCGGCCCGCCGTATTGCCTGTAAAAGGAAAATAGTCGGCGAACATCCAGCCTTTATCTGTCTCCACATAAACCATCAACGGGAGTGCCTGTTCCTGTTGCCATTTCTCAATTGACTTCCTATCAGCCTTGTCTTGTTTTGCTACCCAGCTTTTATAGTTGCCGCCAAACATCGAAGAAAATTCTTCAAATACATAACCCGACCATAAACTGTTTTTTGCATGTATTACCAGCTTGCCTTCATCATTGCTGTTAGCGTTATCGAAGGTTAATACAACGCTCCCAAACTTCGATTTGGCATCGCTTTGCTGATCAAACATGTACACGTTGCCATCGTTGTTCCTGAGCGAGCCCGCGACCTCATCGGAAAGGTTGTCCATCGCTTCGGCAGGTATTGGCTTTGAATAGGTGTGTGGGGTTCCAATTCGGTCGATCAGAACCTTCTTACCAGGCGTGTGCTCTACGGTGATCAGTTGTACCTGGTTAATAAACTGCTCTTCTTTTTGATTGTTAGCCAGTTTAAAGAGGTATTGTCCCCCCACGCTTTGTAAACCATCCAGGGGTAAGTAGTCCGTTTTCTCTATCGAAGAGTAAATGGCGCCACTAAACACACCGCTTTTGAAGTTATATTGATTGCCATCATATGTATATACCTGGGGGCAATTACAGACAGCCAGTAGCACAAGTCCAATCAGCAGGTTTGCGCCGAGATACAGACCCACTGCACCCAGGGCATATGATGCAATTGTTTTACCTGTGTCTTTTTCGTAAATGTTGATTTTGCTTATCGACGACATTGGTATGGAAAGATGCGTGGTGTCTTTTGCACTTTCATCTTGCGCATACAAATGAATTTCTGAGAACAGCAATGCCCGGTCCCGGGTTTTATATGTTTTTGATGGCGCCTGGCTTGCCATGATAAACTTTTCTCTTTCCGGTGGCAGCGTTTGCATTTCTCCCTCGAGCATGGAGCCATTCACCCTGATGTTTTTGAGATGGTAAAAGCCGTTTCTAAGGTGTATAATAAAATACTTATCACTGTTTTTTAGAGCCGCAAGCGTAGTTGAGTCATTTGTCGGCTTTGTTTTTACTTTGTAATAATTTTTAAAACAGCCCGAAAACAAAACACCTATGACCAAAAGGATGATCAATCCTTTCATTCTTTTGCCTTTGATAAATAAAAAAATTACCGGTGCAAAAAGTACTGTAAACAAGTCCTTGCGGGTAAAACGGAAATATTTCATAAGCATTTGGTGGGGCTATGTGGTAGAGGGTAGGCGTTTATGAATTATTTTAAACCATAAAGGCGGAAGAAGCGATATAACCATCATGGTTGCATAGTTTGCTGGAAGCTGTGGCGACTCGTCATTTGCCACCAGGTTTTCGTACGCGGTAGCGGCATGCAGGTGATGGTCGGCATGATTTTGTACCTGGAAGAGGTCGATAATCCTGCAATTACCCGGGATTTCCCAGGTATGATGGGCATGCATTTTTTCACGACCATGTTGATCATCGGAACGAATAAGGCCATAGTGCTGCAGGTAGTTGACCTGCTGATGCAAGATTATGGCAACCAAACCCTGGCCGATAAAGAAGAGAAGGGCCAGGCCGCCGAAAATACTTCCAAGGACAATCACTATCAACACCTGGAGAATACAAAATACCAACATCCGGTTGTGTATCGAGAAAAAGAGGTGTTTGTTCCTGGCCAGCAGCTTCGCTTCAATTCTCCAGGCATTTAAAAAACTTCCAGGTATGCTCCTGACAAGGAAAGCGTAAAATGACTCACCTTTTTGTGCACTGTTCGGGTCGTGAGGTGTGCAGGCATATACATGGTGCCCATGCACATGTTCAATACTATAATGCAGGTAATTTGAGCAAGCCAGCAAAAGGTAACCGGCAATTCTTTGAAGTGATGTAAACTTATGTATGAATTCGTGCGCCAGGGCAAAGCCCATCGTTCCATTAACTACGCCTACTGAGATCATAAACCCCAAATATGCATGTAAAGGTAAATGACCTTCTGCCACGATCATACTGCCACCAAATACAAGCGACACGATCACCGGAACAAACAACAAAGGAATAGTCTTAAACGCGATGCTATTTTGTGCTGGCGTACGGTGTGGTTTCTTTGACTTGGTAATAGGTAACAGATCAATAATCGGTAAAAAAACAAAGCATAAAACAGGGGTGAGAAAATTATAATAACCACCTGCATAATACCCTGCAACTACCGTGGCGGGTACAACAAGTAATACCAGGTAACGATACGGGTTCATCAGGCTTGTGAGTTATAAAATTGACATCCTCCGCTCTTCATCAATTGTATTTGTCTTACGATATTATCCTTAAGCACATTGAAAGTTTTCCTGTGGCAAAATGGACAATCATGTGCATTTCCATCCATGTCAACATACAGGTAATCTTTTCCTGCTCCTGAACATCCTAACCGGCGGCTGTAAAAGCCATGGTACATTATAGAAGGATAATCTGTAAAGAGGGGATCGAAATTTACCTGTTGGTAAAATGCTTCCAAGATGTCTGTCTTTTCTTTTGACAGTAATACGTCTTTGCCGGCATAATGACCAACGGCTTTGGGTTCTAAAATCTGCACGAAAGATGCTTTAAGCTTTCTCGCAAGCTCGATATAATGATACAAGTTTTCAGGAGAAATAAATTCATTGGTGGCACAAAGCGAAAAACACAAAACCAGCCCATTTGCCACTGTGTTTTTAGAAGCTTTTTCTATCCAGTCGAACGAACCTTTTTTACCCCTGAATGCATCGTGAAGAGCCGGAACCCAATGATCAAGGCTGATGGTGATACCCGTTACTCCGGCGGCTTTAAGTTGACTTGCTTTTTCAAAGGTCAACTGGTATCCGGACGTATAAATCCAGAAATCAACATCCTTGAATTTCGGTAGGATTGCTTTGATGTCTTCAAGACGATTAAGCGGTTCTCCGCCAGTAATTTGAATCATCGTAACGCCCAGCGACCGGAAGTCGGCGATCACCTTTGTGATGTTTTCTTTTGTCAGCCTTTCAGGTTTGTTCAGGTTTTCCCACTCGAAGCAATGCTCGCATTTAAAGCCGCATTTTTTCGTGATGCCGAAAATCAGCGTGTGTAAGGCGATTGATTTGTTCGCATCAAATTGCCCCAACTGGTATCGTATATAGCGGTTGAACGATTTAGAGGGCCATCCGGGTGCATTGTAGCTGAAATAGTAGCGGTTTCCTGCGAGGGAATATTTTATTAGTTTGTTTTCACCGCGGTAAGCATCTTTCATTGCTGCAAGCGACCTCATTCTTTTAATTGCCAGCGATAAATTTTTGTATCTAAACCAACCTACAAGCAATATATTTAACCACATGCCATACTTAATGCACATTTTATGTAGCCCTGAAACTTGCCGGTTTGTTTTACGGGAAGAGAAAGACGGAGAATGCGTCGGGGTATTGGCGATCTCTCGATTTGCTAACGCCCTTTTGTTTATGATTAACGTTTGAATAGACGTCCAATTTTCTCTAATGTACATAAGTTATTTTGATCAAACAATACCCATTTTTAAAATCGCAGCCTCGTGTGAGATGGCAAATCTTTTCTGTTTTTCAATTAACAGTTCTGATGAATGCAATTCCTGCTGGCTATTATAAAGTGCCCGTCATCAATTTTGTATAAAGTGCCCGTCATCAATTTTGCAAGGCTTTGATGCGGCGATTGGATAATACGAAATAGCTAAACTGCATCAATTTTTTTGGCAGTTCTTAGATGCTAAGTGGTCGCAGGAGGATAAAGTGCGAAGCAGAAACAATTCCCGTATTTCTTCAACAATAAAACAGGGCCATTTTGAAATACGGTTTTCATGAGTGCGACACCTTTGCCGAACTTAACTTTGGGCATTAACAATGCAAAACGCAGTTGCGTACAGTCGACTCGAAAGACTGTCCGCGGTGTACAAGTGGCCGCTTGCATACACACCTTGAATTCAGGACAATCATCGAATTCGTGGCTTGAAGTATTTTAACTAACGTGTAGAGTCAATATTCCGTCAATCGATCATCACACGCAGCTCATAAAAACAATCCCACAAACTCGTCATAAACAATAAATTTACTTTCTCTTTTTGCTATCGGTCACGTGAATAATACTGTGTTCATATAAGTTTTCGCCGGCAAAGAGGTATTTGGTTACGTCTTATGGCGCGATGGAAACAGGGGTTGGGTTAAACACATGATACATTTAAAAGGCAATAGATGAATGTGCGGCCATTGGAGGCAGTGTCGTAGTCGTTCCCGATTTGCAAATAAAAAGATCAATTTTCGAAAAGAATTATGAAAAATTTCCGGATAGCTGTGGCGCTTATTTTAAGCCTTTGTTGCTTACAACTTGTAAATGCCCAAAGAAAGAAGACGATCCCAAAGCCGGTACAAGTTTCAAGTCCCGACGGCCACATCGTACTCATTTTTTCTTCGCCTGCTGGAAAGCTGCAGTACCAGGTGCGGTTTAAAAAGTTCCCGGTAATTGAACCTTCACGGTTGGGGCTTGTGGTAAACGGGATTCTCCTGGGCGATAGTTGCGCTACGGGGCAAGTTAAGCGCTACAATGTCAACGAATCATATCCATATCGTGGGGTGCACAGTACCGCGGTGAATAACTACAATGGCGCGAAATTAAAAGTGATTTCCAGCAAACCTTTCACGATCGAAGCGCGTGTCTTTAACGATGGTGTGGCTTTCAGGTACCTGGTCGAAGACTCCGGTTCATCAGTTATTGATAAGGATACCACCGGCTTTGTGATACCTGCCGGCAGCACGATATGGTCGCAACCGAATGTAAGGAATTATGAAGGACGTTATTCCAAAAAGAACAGCGAGGCATTCGTAAAAGATGACCTTGCAGGACCGCCAATTACCGCGCTGTTGCCGGGCAGTGGCCTTTATGTCGCCATTACCGAAGCCGGTCTGGCCGACTTTGCAGGTATGTCGTTAAGGGCCGATGGCAACCGGGCATTTACCGCCAATCTGAGTGGTGTTGCCCGGGAAACCGGCAACATCGAAACGCCATGGAGGGTTATCGAAATTGCCAATGATCTCAATACCCTGGTGAACTGCGACATTGTTGCCAATGTATCTCCGCCTTTCGATCCAAAGCTTTTTCCCGAAGGATACAATACTACCTGGATTAAACCTGGCAGGAGTGTATGGAGCTGGCTGGCCGGCCGGGGAGCAGTAACACTGGAAAACATGAAGAGGTTTTCTGACCTGGCGGCGCAACTCGGTTTCGAATACAACCTGGTAGATGAAGGTTGGGGATATTGGAAAGACAGTATCAATAATCGCAATCATTGGGACATGATGAAGGAGCTTGTTGACTATTCTGCAACAAAGGGAGTAAAGATATGGGTATGGAAAGCCTATCCCGACCGGCGCGGAATACCGGGTATTCAAGAACCCCAACAGCGAAGGGAGTTTTTTAGAAAATGTAAAGAGCTGGGTATCGTAGGGGTGAAGCTGGATTTCTTTGATTCCGAAAACCAGGAGATCATCAACTTTTACCAGGCCGCTTTAATGGATGCCGCTTCTTACCAGTTGATGGTTAATTTTCATGGTGCCAACAAGCCTACCGGCGAAAGCCGCACCTGGCCAAACGAAATGACGAGGGAAGCAGTACGGGGCATGGAAAACCGACCGCCATGGGCACAAACGAATACGATCATTCCTTTCACCCGCTACCTCGCAGGTCCTGCCGATTATACACCCATCCATTTTGGAGATCGTTTGGGTGAAGTGAGCTGGGCACACCACGTGGCAAGTATGGCGGTGTTTACCTCCCCTTTTTTATGTGTTGGCGCCGATCCGCAAAGTATTTTAGACAACCCGGCAAAACCGATGATCCAAAGTATTCCACCCACATGGGATGAAACAATTGTGCTCCCGCAAAGCAGGATCGGAGAACTGGTAGTTTACGCCCGCCGCAAAGGTGAAACCTGGTTTGTTGCCGCCATGAACGGCGTACACGAGTCAAAAAACCTAAAACTTAACCTGTCATTCCTTGGTAATGGTGCATATACACTGTCGTCGATGAAAGATGATGAAGACAAACAAGCCGGTGCCGTTTTCGATGAGGCCGGTGTTTCTGCGCAGTCATCGATTACACTACGCCTAAATCCCGAAGGTGGATACATCGGCAGGTTCGACAAAGTGGTCCGTTGATTACAAATCCATTTTTCAACAGGGGTGAACCGGAAAACAGGTGACCACATCAGTTAAGATCTCGGCCCTTAAACGATAAGTCAAATAGTGGCTGTGCCGACAGAAATTTTTCACTACCATTGCCCAATGTTCTTTAGGTGTTCTTTGTAGTTAATGAATGCATTGCAAGCAGGCAAGCAATTCAACACTTTCCCGACAAGGAGAACTGATCATTAAAAAGTTTTTTGGGGACAAGCGATACAACTTTATTCAACATCGTTGCCCGCCCGCTGCGCAGTCGGACGCCCGCCCGGATGAACCCGGTTCGGACGGGGGTGTCACTCACTTTTACCGCATAGCTTTTTTCGACGACGGCGGGGAATGCCGATGGAGCTCCGGGGACTCTTATAGACCTTTTAGGCCAACTCTGCCGATAAAACAAACGCTTACTGGTCCTATACTTTTCACGAAGGTGCAACCCTGCGTGGGTTCACGGCGATGAAGTAAAAAATGATGATGAATGTTATTTATTCGGAGCATGGATTTTTTTTCCGTCTTAAACGACTGCATACCCGGCGTTTCACCCAGGCATACTTCCAATTTTAAAGGGACAAATTGTAATCATTGCAGATGAAATCCGGCTAAGTAGTAAGCAACCAAAAAGGAAGGGCAGGGTATAAGGTGGCTTCGAAGGATCATCTTCTTACATGGCGGCCTAATGTCATAAACGAGCGATTCAGAAAGAATTCCGGTTACTGTCAAAACATAATCAAAGATTAAACCCGATCTTGGGTTGCTAATTTGCTTATTCCCAAAACTAAACGTCTTATCACATGAAACAGTACTGCCTGGCCGTCGACCTGGTCGATGATCCTGCACTTATTACAGAATACGAAAATTGGCATAGAAGCGAAAACGTCTGGCCGGAAATAAAAAAAAGTATAACCGATAGTGGGATTAGCAACATGGAAATATATCGCACCGGCAATCGCCTTTTCATGATCATCCAAACTGCTGATGATTTTAGCTTCGACAATAAAGCAGCCATGGACGCTGCGAATCCAAAAGTGCGCGAGTGGGAACAACTGATGTGGAAGTTTCAGCAATCATTTCCCTGGGCGAAGCCCGGAGAGAAGTGGGTGCTCATGGATAAAATATTCCAACTCTGAATATCATAACCTGCAAAGTTATGTATGACAGCCGGGGTCTGACAGACCCGTTACGTCTAACTACTTCCAGGTAAACTATCCGGGTATTGTCGTTATATTCACTCTTATGGTTAACCATCCATTCCGGTGCGAATGGAAAGCTGCTCGCGTATATACAATCACCAGAAAAGCAGCGTATGGTAAAAATTACCCTAAGTTCACCCTGACTCAAATCGGAGTTCGTTAATTTCCGGTTAGCAGTGCTGCTGTATGCTAAGGGGCCATCCTCTTCAACTTATCAACTTTCTTCCTCACTACCCAATACCTAAATACCTAATCCCCCAATACCCAATTCCTCTTCAACTTATCAACCGATCAACTGATCAACTTTCTTCCTCACTACCCAATACCTGAATACCTAATCCCCCAATACCCAATCCCCTCTTCAACTTATCAACCAATCAACTAATCAACTTCTTCCTCACTACCCAATACCTGAATACCTAATCCCCCAATACCCCCGTCCGAAAATGCACATCACTTCTCCAGAGTTTCCCTTTTCGACCAGCACTCGTCCATTGAACCGCCGGTTGACTTTTGTCCTTTATGTCGCCAGTCTCCATTTACAAAGGAATAATCGAACACAAGGATTTTACCTACACTCTCCGAAGTTTTTGTAAAGAATTCAACCTTCTCCGTATACTTCCCGTTTTCGGTCGTATATGTGCCGCCACCGGCATTCATAAAGGTCTTTGTTGCGACGTTGTACGCGATCCATTGAAAATATTTTCCCGAAAGCACCTTCATGGTTCTTCTCGGGTAGAAAGGGTTTGCTCTTTTTACAACTTTATCACCGGTAAAACTTCCGGTGATGATCCAGGCGCCCATCAGTTCGCCGGGTTTGCCATTATCGAGGCGATCCCACGTTTCGGCGCTTGTTTTTGTGGAAAGTTTATTGCCGCTTAATTGTACATCTTCACTCAGTTCCTTTCCAACCTGGCTGCTATCCTTCGAGTTCCACTCAATCGTTTTAATCAGCTTGTTGCCGTCCACGCGAAAGTGGCCGCCGTATGAATGGATAAACTTTTTTCCCGGTAAATCATAAGTGGCTACCGAGAATATTCTGTCCGTCATGATCATCACCGTCCGGTTCTCTGGCGAGCCGTGTCCCCATGCTCCAACCATGTCTTTCACGTCTATCGGCTTTGCTTTACAAGACCACAGGGCAAAAATTGCGGCCATACCTATCGTGGCTGTGAGCAGTTTTACATTCACTTTCATATCTCAATTATTGCTGATCATTAAAGATAATATTTTCGGTTCAACAGCGGGGCAGCTTCGGAGCAATGGGCATGATTAATAAACAACGAGACCGCAATAGCCTGGCGACGCGGCGTAAACTGACGTTCCTGCTCTTAGATGTCTCAGCTTTCAGGAAAGCAATTCCTTAATCAATTACGGTTTAAGGTTCAATCCTTAAGTTTTTTTAGTACGGACGCTGCACCCATTATATCACTTTCCTGAACTTTAATGAAGATACCGTTTAAACTTACGTCGCAAAACCGCCACCCACGTGAGCGATAATCAAACGTATTTACTTGGCCGGTTTGCCGGCGATTCTTTATCTTCCTTCTTTCAAAAACGATTTGCATGAACATTCGCTTGCCAAATGCAATGCTGCATCCTGTTGCAGCCTCCTTTCGCTACGCTCAGCCGGCTTCTACCCTGGCTGCCTTTGCTGCTTCACCCAGCTTACCGCCTGCACAGTTGCAACGAAAACCTGCACATTGCTTTATTGAACATCGCCATAGGCGGGAACTCCAAAATAAATAGTTGTACTAACCCTAATGATTGATTAAACATGCAGATATACAAACTTCTGTTGGCCCTGATTTTCTCCTGGGCAGTAACAGCTAATCATGTTGATGCACAGCCCACAAAGCTTCAGGCAGAAGCGGAGCAGGCAATGCTAAAAGCGACAAAATACATGGTTGAACAAGTGAGCACCAACGGTGGTTACGTCTGGTATTATCTTCCCGATCTTTCACGGAGGTGGGGCGAAATGGAAGCTTATAAAACGATGGTCTGGGTTCAGGATGGCGGAACCGTCACCGTCGGGCATATGCTCCTTGATGCCTACCATGCTACGGGGAATGAATATTTTTATGAGGCAGCTGAAAAAGCTGCTGGTGCAATGATCCACGGACAAAGTAAGGAGGGTGGATGGAATTACATGATCGATTTTGCAGGAGAGGAGTCCCTGAAAAACTGGTACAACACGATCGGTAAAAATGGCTGGAGATTGGAAGAGTTTCAGCATTACTATGGCAACGACACTTATGATGACGATGTAACCTCCAACGCGGCCCGGTTTCTCTTGAGAATGTACATCGAGAAAATGGATCCCAGGTATAAAGCCCCCCTTGATAAGGCCATCAATTTCCTGTTGAAGAGCCAATATCCGGCTGGCGGATGGCCACAGCGCTACCCACTGAAAAGCGACTTCAGTAAGGCGGGGCATCCCGACTATACGGGCTTTTATACTTTTAATGATGACGTGATCTGGGAAAATGTGAATTTCCTTATTCAATGCTATTACACCCTTGGAGATAAAAAGTTGCTCGAACCAATTAACAGGGGAATGAACTTTTACCTGTTGTCGCAGCAACCGAATGGTGCGTGGGGGCAGCAATATGATATGAAGATGCAACCTGCAGGGGCGCGTACGTATGAACCTGCTGCTTACCTGCCACGGGCTACATTCGCCAATGCCATGCTGTTGCTTAAGTTTTACCAGTACACCGGCGATCGTAAATACCTCGCCCGCGTTCCAGATGCAATCGCATGGCTGGAAAAGGTGAAACTTCCCGCAGAAATGTCGCAGAACGGTTATTATACCCATTCTCTTTTTGTAGAGGTTGGCACCGATAAGCCGATCTTCGTGCACAGGAAAGGATCCAACGTAACGCACGGCCGGTATTACGTCGACTACAACGATGGCAAGTTACTCGCTCACATGCAGGGCAAAGGAAACATCAACATTCGGCGACTTAAAGATGAATATAACAGGGTCAGTAAGCTGAGCGCGAAAGTAGCAACCAAAAACTCCCCTTTAAAAGCGTCGGAGTTCAGCAGGGAACAGGTGTTGCGCAGGTACGAAGCGGTCACTCAAAGTTCCGGGCCGGAATACGGGGTGATCACCGCTGAGAAAGTAAAGCAGATTATCAGTCAACTGAAGGATAACCGTTGGCTCGTAAAACACGCAATGATCAGCAATCCATACGCCGGGGAGGGCCGGAACAAAGAAGAGACCGATGAATTTGCTTCCTCCAGGGTCGGTGATAGTACTGATACATCACCTTACCAGGATACCTCGGAGCAGTTATACATTTCTACTCCGGAATATATTAAAAACATGAAGCTGTTGAGTAATTACATCGTATCTGTCAAACGCAAGAAGCAATAAGACAACAACCGGGTGATTGTCGCTCAATAACCGGCAGGCGCTTTCCGGTAATCAGCGGCTATCTTTTGCACTCAGTCTGCCCCCGCTGCAATGGTGGTTGTATTTATATTAAAATTGTTTATTCCCACGATTCTTACCATGAATGATCTGCTAAGCCAGCCGGTGTTGAAGAACTATATCAAACTGGCGGTCATCTTTGCTTGTATGTTGCTGAATAGCTTTCTGGTCCGTGCACAGGTTGCGCCGGAACCTCCCCGCGGATTGATGGCCGGCCAACCGGTTAAACCAGCAACATCAACACAGGCGGGCCTGCTTTTTTACCTCTCCGGTGAGCAGCAGTTTAAAGCTGACTTCGCAGCCGGTGGTCAAAACCTTCCCAACTTTTTACGCGATGTTAAAACTGTTCCCGACGGTGCCCATGGTGCTGCTTTCGAATGTGCCGACAAGCAGTTGATGTCGTACTGGGCGCCCGGAAATATCTATGCTCAACGTGGTACGCTTTCTTTCTTCTGGCGGTCACGGTATGACGTCGGTTCAACTCCATTCCCGATTTTTCGCGTCGGATATGCTGACCATTCCAGTTGGGATATGGTTTGGCTGCGGATCGACTACAATGGTGCGGGCTTCGACGCCTTCGTCACCGACGTCGGCCTCGCGCGGACGAGGATTTCAT
The DNA here is from genome assembly GCA_030146445.1 of Segetibacter sp. Taxonomy (GTDB): domain Bacteria; phylum Bacteroidota; class Bacteroidia; order Chitinophagales; family Chitinophagaceae; genus Segetibacter. The sequence continues at coordinate 16,211 of JASLBT010000249.1, forward strand.
TTTACCCTGAAGTGTTACCCAAACCCCGTGAATGGACGCACATAGTTCTGTCCTGGGATGAAACAGAAGGTATTCGTTTTTACATAAACGGGAAACCTGCAGGGAGGCAAACCGCTCAAGGCACGATTTACGATTCAGGTCTCGACCAGTTTGGGCCACACTC
>JASLBT010000265.1 GCA_030146445.1 Segetibacter sp.
TGGTTTCTTTTACCGGAATATTTCGTTAAGGGTCCGCGGGCTAAAATTCACGGTATTTCGCGACACATCCCTGGCACCAGCGCAGCTGTGCCCTGGGGAGGTTTCGGCAGCTCTTTATTAAGCAGGGGTATGTGGTAGGACTTTGTGATTGTAGTCTAACGTCTGCCCGACTGTGATGCGGCAGCGTAGTAATTCGGCCGTACAAGAGAGTGACACCCGTCCGACTGCGCAGCGGGCGGGCAACGATGCTCAATAGTAGTCCATCAGCTCGTCCAAAAAAAATCGCTTAAGTGATAAGGTCAATGGCGAAGTAAAGGCGTTCCGATACAGTTTTGTGCGGTGAAACAACTAAGAACTTTTGCTCAGGTTCTTTATCGCTCTCCGGTTCATTACCGTCATGTAAACCAGGACGGTTAATGGGGAAGCGATCCAGGCACTGGCTAAGGTGATGAACATAGAATGGAATTTTTGGATTAACAGTTTGCAGAACGCTGACGAAAACAGATTATTGTGTCGGCGGGGAAGTTTTCTGAAATATATTTTTGCAAGCCCTTTGCGCTCCGTGATGGTAGTTTTGAATTTACGGAGCCGGGAGACTGCAGGAACGGCAGCCGCTGCATTTTTAGCAATTCTTAAAAGCGGACGGATCCGGTAAGCTGGATGAGCTCGTATTTGAATTCTATCGTACTTGATCGCTGCCCAATGCCTACATGATTTAGGCCGTGGCAATACCTGAGGTCGAGGTAAAAAGATTTGAATATCTTATAATCAAGTCCTGCGATCGCAGCAAAATTCCTTTCCTCGGTGTCGTGGGTGATGTTTGCCTCGCCGGCAGCGCTTTTAGCTTTCGCTTGCAACAACAGGTCAAACTGCGGGCCGGTAAACAACGACACCCTTTCCGCGACCCGGTATTTCAACAACACCGGCAGCGACACATAATTCATCTTAAAGGTTCTTCCATCACTTGTTGATTCGCCGGCCATTTGAACATAGCTGTATTCCGGTTGCACGGCTAGTCGCAGGGAAATGGGCACGTGAAGGAACACTCCTGATATCAGGCCGGCTTTCCATGCAGGGGCTATATGGCTCGTTGGCCTGGGTTCACCTTTATTGAAATTCATATTGGATGCATTGGCTCCCAACTTAACGCCATAGCTGAAGTTTCTTGTAAAAGGGGCCTGTGCGCCGGCTTTCAGGCCGACTACAATGGAAAGGAGCAATACAAGCCTCTTCATGTTACATGATTGATTATTGTTCAAATAAATGGATTTCAGCGGATGAACGTTTATTGGCAACGGATAGTATATAAGGGCTTACTAAACCAAAACTATTTACCAGGACATAGCTCAGAAGCTCAATACACTAATCGGTAGGTGAGTTCGCCTTCACGTAATGGGAAATCCGCCTCCGGGAGAAATGGTCAGCTAACTGCTCGAAAATTAAGCTTCCGCAGCTGGTAAGAAGAGGGGGTGTTCATAACGTTGCGCGTGCAGAAGGATCAACAAAAAAGCCCTTGTTGCGGTGACCAGGTCACGCAACACGGGCTTTGACTTCAATAAAATTATACGATCATCTTTTTGATTACCTCTATGAGCTCGCCTTTGGTAATGGGAACACCCATGATCTTGTTATAACCCCTGGCGTCGATCAGGTATTTGTCGCGGATGATCTTGATGAGCTGCCCGTTGTTAATCTCAGGTATCAGCACCTGGTCGTAATTATTGAGTATCTCGCCCAGGTTTTTCGGGAATGGCCTGACGTATCGAAGGTGCGCATGCGCAACTTCGTAGCCTTCCTGGAGTAATTCATGGACGGCACTTTTGATTGCTCCATACGTACTTCCCCAACCGAGTACCAGCAATTTGCCCTTTTCGGGACCGCTATCCAGCTTTTGTTCGGGAATATAGTCGGCAATCTTATTTACCTTCTCTTCCCGGATTTTAACCATCAACTGGTGATTATCCGGGTCGTAGCTGACATTACCCGTGATGTTCTGCTTTTCAATACCACCGATGCGGTGCTCCAGTCCGGCAGTTCCGGGGATTGCCCACGGACGGACGAGCTTTTCGTCGCGCAAGTAGGGTTGGAACTTCTCTTCCTGGTGGCCGAGTTCGGTTTTGAACTTAACTTCAATTTCCGGCAAGTCAGCCGCCTTTGGGAATTTCCACGGTTCTGCGCCATTGGCAATATAACCATCGCTTAACAGAATAACCGGGGTCATGTGCTGCACAGAAATGCGCACCGCTTCGTAGGCTGCGCTAAAACAGTCACTCGGAGTTGAAGCGGATATCACGGGCATTGGGCATTCTCCGTTCCGGCCATAATAAGCCTGCATCAAATCGCTTTGTTCCGTTTTTGTGGGTAAGCCAGTTGACGGGCCACCACGTTGTATATTGATCACCAACAACGGGATCTCCAACATTACTGCAAGTCCCATTGCTTCGGCTTTCAGCGCCATTCCCGGGCCCGAGGTGGTGGTCAGACCCAGCAGTCCACCATAGCTTGCGCCGATGGCAGACGTAATTGCGGCAATTTCATCTTCTGCCTGGAAGGTTTTTACGCCAAATGATTTGTGCTTACTAAGCTCATGTAAGATATCGGAGGCAGGCGTAATTGGGTAAGAGCCTAGAAAGAGTTGCAAGCCGCTCTTCTTCGAGGCTGCAATAAGTCCATATGAGAGGGCCTGGTTACCCATGATGCTGCGGTAGTAGCCCGCGTTCATACGAGCTTTTTCAACCGTAAACCGGGTGGTGAAGGTTTCTGTAGTATCCGCGTAATTGTAGCCGGCTTGCAGCGCCTTTATATTACTTTGAAGAATGGTATCCTTCTTTCCGAACTTTTCCGTAAGGAAACCGATGGTATTTTCCATACTCCGGTTGTACATCCAATAAAGGAAGCCCAGCACGAACATGTTTTTAGCACGGTCCTTTTCCTTGATCCCAAGATCGAAGTCCTTCAATGCTTCCCTCGTCATCTTGGTGACGTCCATTTTGATCACCTGGTAATTGGTAAGGCTGTCATCTTCAAGGGGGTTCACGCCATCCGGATAGTTGGCCAACCTAAGGTTCTTCGCATCAAATCCATCTGTATTCGCGATAATTCTTCCACCCTTTTTAAGGTTCTTAAGGTTAACCTTCAATGCCGCGGCATTCATTGCCACTAACACGTCGCAATGATCACCCGGAGTATATATCCTGGAACTGCTAAAATGCAGCTGGTAACCGCTTACCCCTGGTAATGTTCCTTGAGGGGCACGTATTTCTGCGGGAAAGTCGGGAAAGGTAGCGAGGTCGATACCCATCAGGGCGGTATTATTGGTAAACTGGCTTCCCGTGAGCTGCATACCGTCGCCACTATCGCCGGCAAATTTTATGACGACATCCTGTAAAACTTCTTCTGTATAACTCATTACAAATTTTTGTATCAAAAACGATTACGCGAAGGTACTATATGCTAATGTACAAATTGATGCCTTATAATATATGACATACATATGAAATTGCTAAGCGGATCGTATCTTTTCATCTGAAGTAGCCGCTTTCTTCCCCCTTTTATGACCTGCATAACCCCGGAATTTAACAAGGAATCAAGTGGTGCCGTTGTATATTTGTCATTATATTTAACACTAAAATCCTATTATATGTCATTTCAAAAGTCGGGAAACCCGACGCTCACAGAAAAAATCTTCGATACTTCGCTGGCTGATCGTGGAGAAGGTGTAATGACCGCCAGGGGAGCCATTAACAAATTTGGCTTCCTGTTTTTGATGGTTATTGCAGGTGCTGGTTTTACCTGGCATTTATTCGACCAGGGCAAAATGCAATTAATGTATCCTTTGATGTTAACAGGGGTCATTGGTGGCTTTATTATCGCCCTGGTAATCACCTTTAAACCAAGGTGGGCCGGTTATCTTTCACCACTCTATGGGTTGTTGGAGGGATTGTTTATCGGTGCTTTATCTGCGATTGTGAATAACGTTTTTGCGGCCAGTTACCCGGGTATTGTGATGCAGGCAGTGGGGCTTACCATGGCTGTAGCCATTGCAATGTTCCTGCTCTATAATTTCCGCGTAATAAGGGCAACAGAGAAGTTTAAGTCGATGATCATCACTGCTACCGTGGGTATCGCCATCTTTTACGGCATTACCATGCTACTTGGCTTATTTGGGGTTCATATGGACTTCATGACACTCGGCAATGGTAGCCTTCTTGGTATCGGTATCAGCCTTTTTGTAGTAGCTATTGCTGCACTAAACCTGATTCTTGACTTTGACCGCATTGAGCAGGGTGCTGCACAGGGTGCTCCTAAATATATGGAATGGTACTGTGCTTTTGGATTGCTGGTAACCATAGTTTGGTTATATGTTGAAATGCTCAGGTTATTAAGCAGGTTTTCGAGCAGAGACTAATAACAACGAAATTTGATCATACAAGAGCCGGGTCTGGATGACCCGGCTCTTTCGTTTTAAGAAGTTTTCGGCTAGCCTTCCCCGAAAGCCTCCGCATCCTGAAAACATGTGTGATAAATGGTAAGTACACAACAATCAGGATAAATCCAGGCTGCTGAAGGTCGCTGAGGATCGAAGCAAGCTTAAGGAGGCACCTCGGGGTGCTGTTGACCTTTTTTTTGCGAGCCTAACCTTCCGGCTCCTAAACCCGTCGGCCTGCCGGTCAATGTCCGTCGCCGTCCAGCAGGTTCCCAAAGCCACCGAGGATGCTTCCTTCCTCCTTCCGGTTTACGGTTCCATAAGAAAGAATCCGGCTGGCAAGCCTGCTGATTGGAAGGGTTTGTATCCACACTTTTCCCGGCCCCCTGAGGGTTGCAAAGAACAGTCCTTCGCCGCCGAAAACGCTATTACGTATACCCCCGACAAATTGTATGTCGTACTGAATGTTTTGTGTCAGGGCAACGAGGCAACCGGTATCTATTTTTAGCATCTGACCTGCATCAAGGGTCTTTTCAAAGACGTGTCCGCCGGCATGAA
>JASLBT010000291.1 GCA_030146445.1 Segetibacter sp.
AGCATCGTTGTCTGTATCGTTTAACCGAGCCAAAGGAGCCGCAGCCAGTTCATCATCGCTTGAAAGCCGAACCGGTGTTTTATCAATATCATTTTCTTCGTTGTGCATGACTTTATTCTTTTAATTAAAAATTGGTGCTGCCATGATGCGAGCTAAAAAAATCGTTCCGCTAATTGCATCTGGTGCAAACAGTTAATGGCTTTGAAAATTGTTGCTTCAGAAAATACCTGATTCACCGGGCAAGAAGACAACCGGCCTTTCGAATCACAGTACAAAATGCCGCGTTAGGCTACTTTGGAAAACGCATCCGGTATTTATTATTACTACTCAAAGAGCAGAAAACCAGACCAGGTTGTTATCCACAGACTCAAACGCTGCATCACCTTACAACCAAAAAAAGGTTCGAAACACTTAACTTTTGCGTAAAATGATTCGAACCACAAACTCAAATGTATCCTTTTAGCGTCCGGCGTATGCCTTTCGACAAATCGGCTCGTGGCTGGCCCGGATCCATTCAGAAAATAACTAATTCTGACTAAGCTCCAACGTACTCGAAAGAACCTGATCTGATCCCGGGTAGCGTTCTTCCTGCTGGTTCCCGTCGGTCGCTGTAGCAGCCTGTTCGGGTGCGTCGCCGAGCCCATGCCATCCACTCCAGTCGTTAGCACCCGGGGCCAATTGACAATTCGTGTAAAACAGGCCGTTTTTCAAACCAACGGTAAACACTTCCAATCGTCCGTCATGGTGTTGAGTAACGGAGAACTGCCTCGACTTGCCGCCAAGCGAAGCCCAACCACTCCAGTTGTGGGTGCCTGGATCAAGTTGCCATTTGTGATAGACTACTTTATCAGATCCAAGCACAAATAACTCCAGGCGGCCGTCAATGTTGCTCACAACAGTATACGGAACAAGCGGCAGCTCAGGAACCACCACGTTTATACCAACGGCCTTCCATGCTTTGATGATCACCGCCTGTACGCTTTCGTCGTAAAGTTTACCGGCAATGTCAACAGTAATCTCGGCGAAATCCTGGAACTGCGCAGTGGGCGAAAGTCTTGGATCGACAAGCGTCTGGTACCAGATATTACCTGCGCGCTCCCATGCTTTGCCTCCAAGCCCAATGGCAGCCAGGTAGAAAGCCTTATTAGGTATACCCGAATTGATGTGCACCCCGCCGTTGTCGTCAGTGGTTCGATCGTATTTGCTCATATGGTCGGGCTGAGGATCCTTACCCAATAAAACGTCGTCGTATGCAGTGCCGGGTGCCTTCATCGATCTTAATCCCACACCATTCCTGCCGGAAGCAAGCAGGCCTGCACCTATGATCCAATCGGCCTCCTCGGCAGTTTGGTTAAGTATGCGCTGTTTCACAAGTGAACCAAAGACGTCCGAAATAGATTCATTAAGTGCACCGGGCTGATCATGATACTCGAGACCTGCGGTATGTTCAGTGACACCATGTGCAAGTTCATGACCCATAATATCAATAGCAACAGTAAAGCGGTTGAAGGTATAGCCGTCGCCATCGCCAAATACCATCTGTTTACCATCCCAAAATGCATTGTTGTAACTGTAGTCGTAGTGTACTGTCGCGATCATATCCATCCCGTTGTTGTCAATAGAGTCGCGGTTGTACAGGTCCCAGAACAAGTCGAAAGTGGCGCCGAAGCCATCGTACGCCTCGTCAGTTGAAATGTCGCCATCAGAAGCTTGTCCTTCTGCCCGAACCAGCTTACCGGGTAAAAGCGTCAGGTTCTCCGCGTTGTGCATCACCCGGTTTTTGTGTGGGCCGGCGGCTGACTGCTGTATTGTGCCGTCCGTTGTTTGCTGCGGTTCATCTACTGTAGTGTCTGGCGTTTCCTGTAATTGCGCCGCGCGCTCTGCCCGAAGCGCAGTGTCTATTTCCAGTGTTCGTAAAGCCTTTGCGCGCTGTTCTTCATTTCCGTTTTTTGCTATATTCTCCAAAATATGTGGGGGAATAACGTGACATACGCATTTTCCACCTTTACAAGCGTGTTGATGTTTCATTGCCTTCTCATTAAATATTAAAAGATTGAAATGGTTTTTAAAAGACGAGTGACTTAGGGTCGTGCCGAACGCGCCAGGTTGCGAAGGTGTGCTATCAGGTGATGGAGATTTTCGTCGGAAACCGGGTCCGTTACTGTTATCTTATGTTTACGTGGCCCTTCTTCCACGGTAATGGTATAAGTGACGTAATCAGCCGCACCTTTGGTGGTTTTGCTGCTGTGTGCAGGCTGGTCAAAAAAGCCGGCTTTCCGTACAAGCGTTTCGAGCTGATCAGCCCCCGCGGTACCTGCTTGGGTGGTATCGATCAAAAGCGGCTTGCTCATTCCGGGCAGGTAGGCAAAACCACCGCTCGTTTCAAAAAGTATTTTCATCGTTCCGGAACCTCCGATCCCAGTTTTCTTGTTTGTAAAGCATGTTTTATGCTCCGCTTTGACCCAAACGGAACAAGCATTAACACTAACGTTATCTGCTCATGAAATTTCTTCAGCCAGTCCCCAGAAGGTCTTTTCAAGTAAGCGACATTCATTTACATATAAGCAATCACCAGCAGACCAAGAGGTTTTGATCATTCGTTACTCTACCCAGCCTACTCCCGCGATACGCGCAGCTGTACTTTCAAAGGCGGCTACTTTTGACGTATGTTTACGCCACTGCAAACAACGTCGCAGCTTAACAAGGGCGAGTTTTAATTGCCCGTGCTGGCGCTTTAAAGGTGAATTGTTCAACTGCTGACTTCTCCTCTGCAGTACGTTCTAATGAATAGCGAGATTGTTGTTATTGTTTATGAATACTAAGGTAGAATGTAAACCCGCCGACGTCAATCACATATTTGTGTGAACCCTTGCGGCACAAAAAAGGTTCTGCTGCATGCCGGTTATCGCTTCAACAGGTACAACAGGTGGCACTCTGTCGTTAATTTGTTTGCACACCAAATATCCTCACAGCTTTATTGCCGGGGTCTCAATTGCATGTCGTTCATCCGGAGGTTTTGTTGCGAGCTAACCCGGGCATTCCATTGAGCATTGTTCCGGCGCGCTACCCCTTAAGTGGGGCGTCACGCTCTTTTGAGGCAACAATTTTATACTGCGGACAATAAGCTTCAGGCACAACCAAGTTGCCCCGAAATAAGCGTGAGCATTAAGCCCGAATGTTAATCGTACCTCGATCCGAAGCTCGCGATTTCATTAAAATTCTCCGGCTTTCCCGGCACTCGTTGGATATTACTTGCAAGGCAGCTAAATATAACTTTGGCCAGAGAGTCAGATAATCATTGAAGGAGACTTATCGCCGCGCAACCGAGCATGATCAGCGGTTTTTAGCATCCAGGCCAGGTTCGTATCCAGCCTGCAGAAATGGGCGGTTCATACAAACGACCATGAAACGGCACTACTGTATCAACCTTTACGAATGCGGGTGGCCAGGGCCAAAGGCCGATGCAGGCCGGCACGTTATGACGATACGGGCGTTCTATACCCCGGTTCCTGGTGAAATAAAAATGCAAGCCCTAATTCCTTTGAGCTTTCAGTAAACTAAAGATTAATAATAATACGGGGCAACCAGATCATGTAAATTAAGTGGGGTGCAGGGCACCAGTGGCTTAATTATATCTCAGCAGTTCATTGTGCCTGCGTGTTGCCTTTTCATCAATGACGTAGGTACCCGTCCACCTGTCGTGCCATGGATAACATGGCTTACCCAACGCACTAAAGGCGTTAAATGGCACAGCTCGTGCAAAGCCGCGGGCAAAGGCTTTATCAAACCCGATAGCCGTTCCGTCGGCGTTTATCGCTTTTGTACCGGTTATGAACTTCCCTATCGACTTTCCCTGAAAAATTGCTTCGATCAGGCTCATTACCAAGCCATAAAGAAACAGCCCTATGATACGGTCCGCAAAGCTTCCGAGTATGCTTTCGCTTTTATCAATTGACTCCAGAATAGTGGGTGAAACAAGGACGATAATTATCCCCCAAAAAAACATGATCATGTATAAGAATACAAGGTCAATAAGGTAATTAGCGAAGCGTTTCCCGGAGCTCGCCTGCACCAGTTCATAAGCAGGCACTGCTGTATACCCGTCCAGAATTTTGGTTTCCGCTAGCATGGTGAAAGTTTAAATATTCAGCAGGATAAAACGATCGTGAGCAAAATAAATTGTACAAGATTAGATGTTTCATGTTGATGCTTTTATTTAATCTTCCAGGCAGCCCATTTTGCGATGCAACTCATTATTCACGCATCCGGGAGGATAAAGCCGGGTTTTTCCCGTTCACAAACGGTTCCTATCTCGTGTTGAAGACCTGCTTCGGGGAATAATCTCTCCGAATTCAAATGCCGACCGGGATTTTGTAAAAAGGAAACATGGTAAACAATATCACAGATTTAAACAATATGTTCCTGGTGCGTTTGGAAGGCTGATGGTCTCTTTTTTGTTTACATGATCTAAAAATGTTATACATTATGAAAAAGACTACGTTATTTATGTTATCGTGTGTGATGGGCTTCACAGTTATTGCCCAGAATCAAATGTCGATGGGCAGCGGATCAACCATGGGGAAAAAGCTAGGGTGGGGCGTTGATGCAGGTGTAAATCTTTCAAAATTCGATCTTGATAGGGGCGAGTTTGCAGATCCATCTCTTACACCTGATGTTAAGGCAAAAACATCTTTCCACCTTGGTGCATTTCTAGACATTCCACTTGGAGGAATGCTTTCACTTAAACCTTCTCTTATGTACAGCAGGCAGGGAAGTGAGGTTATGGAACGGGCAAGCGCCGGCGAGAACGGAACCAAATACGAAGAAGATCTTGCGTATCTGCTGGTTGCTCCTGCTTCGCTGCATGTAATGACAAAGCCGGGCTTTATTTTCGAGACCGGGCCGATGCTGGGCTACCTTGTTGGTGCAGAACAAGACGGGCCAGCGCCATACAACAATGACAACATGCGTGATCAACGCAACAAGATTGACCTGCTGTGGTCAGCTGGTGTAGGCTTCCTTACGAAGGTGGGCGTTGGTGTTCATGCACGGTACAATTATGGTTTCTCAAACGTGTTAAACAACAGCGGTAACGCGCAGCCAATTGGTGAATATCATAACAGGGTTATTCAGCTTGGCCTCATGTACCATTTTGGCCATGCTGCAAATAAATAACTTTAACGTGAACATTGATTAACAACAGAAACCCCGGCGACGGGGTTTTTTGTTGTTAGCCATTGGCCGGTGTTGTCGCCGTTCTATGCGTTGTTGCCTGCAACCGCAACATCCGTATGCACATAGCACGGCAACAACAATTACCTTTAAGCCCTGGTGTATAGCAGTTTTGATAACTGCTAACTGAACCGGAATTACACTAATCTTTTTATTCGCTTAATTAATTCTCAGCTGGATGAAGCCTGATCATAAACCATGGTACCTCATCGACAACGTTGAGGATATCGACTCGCCTGCCCTGGTGATATACAAAGACCGGGTGAAATATAATATTAAACTGGCCATAGAAATGATCGGCGATCCGGCACGACTTCGTCCGCACGTGAAAACACATAAGACGGGAGAGCTGACAATGCTCATGATGAACGCGGGAATAACGCGGTTTAAATGTGCTACAATACCGGAAGCCGAAATGGTGGCGGCATGTAAAGCACCAGATGTTCTGCTTGCTTACCAACCGGTTGGTCCAAAGGTGAAACGGTTTATAGAACTGATAAAAACATTTCCGGATACCAGGTTTTCCTGCCTCGTCGACAATATGGGGTCCGCATCTGAGATTGCCGAATTGGCCCGGGGGAGCAAGGTAATTATAGATGTTTTTATTGACGTTAACGTGGGAATGAACAGAACCGGGGCTACTCCGGCAGATGCAATCTCGCTGATTAAATATGGCCAGTCACTTGATGAGCTGAATATCATCGGCGTCCATGCGTACGATGGTCATGTCACCGACGCCGATTTACATTTACGGCAACAAAAGTCCGGTGAAGCTTTCGATAAAGTAGAAGCGGTTAAACAGCATTTTATCGCAAGTAGTGCAACTGATCCGGTAATCATTATGGGTGGCTCACCCACCTACCCTATGCATGCAGCAAGACCCGGCGTGCAAGCTAGTCCGGGCACGTTTGTATACTGGGATAATGGGTATAGCAACTTGTATCCTGACATGAAGTTTGAAGCTGCCGCTTTAGTCGTTAGTCGGGTAATTTCGGTGATTGATGAAAGAACGATTTGTATTGACCTGGGTCATAAATCGATTGCCGCAGAAAACCCCATTGATCGCCGGGTATGGTTTTTAAATCAACCCGAGGCTAAGTTCATCAGCCACAGCGAAGAACACCTGGTTCTCCAACTGCCCCCAGGGCATGCCCGGAAAGTTGGGGATGTACTTTATGGGGTTCCTTTTCATATATGCCCTACCTGTGCACTTTACGACCGGGGCATTGCGATAGAAGATCACGTAGCCGCAACAATATGGAAAATGGTAGCAAGAGACCGTGTGATAACCATTTGATGTTGCTTAGGGTTGCAGGTGACAAGAGCAGAATTGGGGCAGCCTGAGACAGGATGAGGCGGCACTATCACGCGTTTTCAAAACTCTTTCGAAGCCAGGCCCTGTTGGCTGCAACGGCACCTTCGAAAGGCTACCCTTGCGCACGGATCGTTGCAGGTGAACGCACCTGCACACCTCATAATAAACACCTTTTAAGTGTATTTGAAACCTGTTTAATTGAAGCTGAAGATCCGCAGCGATTTGCCGATGAAGTGCTTGCGACGCAACAATGATGCCATAGCAAGATTTGCCGGTATCACAAAATTAATTAGAGAGTGGTTCATTACTATAGTGTCGGGACTTGTTTTGCCGGGTGTTTTCCAGGCGCTTTGCAAAGTTGCTTTATGAATAGAAGGGACACGGCAGAACAACATTCAGGCTCAAGGATACGGTGGATCAGCAGAACAGCTGCGAGTTGATAAGCCCGATTGCATGGATGAGCCGATGTTATTATAATGTAACCTACGAGCAACAGGAAAGTACTAAAGTTGCAAGAGAACAGGTTACAGCTATTGCACGTACAATGAGGGACGGGCTCACGAAAAGAATAAAGTTATTCCTGCTCTCCGCGTTGCTTGCGCATATAATCCTGTTCTTCGTCACTGTCACTTTTGCCAGTGGACCGCGCTTCATAATAGTCTGCCCTGTTACTGCCCGCCGGGCTATGATCGCTGATAAATCCCGGCTTATCATGGAAGGCGGTATCCAGTGTTTCGACAACAGATCCATCGTTATTTG
>JASLBT010000333.1 GCA_030146445.1 Segetibacter sp.
CGTACAAACTGATCGAGTCGGTTACGTTTTTGTTTCCGCTTCCTTTACCGGTAAAAAGAAAAGGGTTGTCGGGGTTGTACCCTACTACCCTGATACCCTGTTGTTTTGCCCACGTGATCGTGGAAGGAAATACTTCCATTCCCTTGAAAATGAAAATTACGTCGGGCTTATTGGATGTGATAGCTTGCTTAAACTGTTTATTGATAATCTTGTAGATGGGAGAAAGGCCCAATTTGAAAACTATTTTGTTAGATATGCTCTTTGCGTAATAGTCATAAAATACCGACTGTGCAAGAAAGAACTCTGCCTGGGCGCCTAGTTCATTGAGGTATTTGTGATAGAACCGTTCAATAGCCCAAACCTTATCTGAACCTACAATAAGAATCTTCATTAATGGGAATTCGTAAGCTCCGCCGCTAGTTTAGCAGCAGTAAGTTGTGAGGTATATTGCTCCGACAGTTTTTTACTGTTGGCTTTCATTGTTTCGATCAGCTCGCGTGACTCGCACATCGACTCTATTGTTTTCACAAGCGAGTCGATCCAGGCTGCCCTGTATACAAGGCCGTTAACCCCGGGTTTTACGAGATCGAGCCAACCAGGCACCATATCGGAGGATAGGATGGCCAGGCCCGAAAACAACGCCTGGTACAAGGTGGCGCCTATTGTTTCAAAAGAGGTGATGATTAAAACATCACTGAGCCCGAACAGATCACGCATTTCGGTGAATTCGATGTAACCTGTAAAAACAATCCTGTTATACTTATCGTGTTCTTTTGCGTATGCCTCACATTCTTTCCTCAACGGTCCATCAGAAAGCATAAGCAATTTTGCTTTAACACTTCCATGAAGTTCGCAAAAAGCCTGAACCGCATCCATGGGCCGTTTGTCGGCCCTTTGTTTCGAGCCATACACAAACACGATGTCGTCGCCCGTTAACCCGTATTTGCTCCGCAGGCCGTCGAAATTGTTTTTGTCGTAACCTGCAAAGAATTCGTCGTTAACGGTTTGTGGTATAAATTTCACCTGTTCGGGTGTCACGCCAAACTCCAGGTAATGCGACCTGTTGGCTTCGCACAGTGCGAGAAAGTAGTCGAACCTTTTAAATATCTTAGGAAGGAGAAACTTCCTGATTTGTTGCTTTTTGGATGATATTGGTTGAACAGATTCTCCTTCGGCCCTCAGGTACAATGGAATCTTGTGTTTACGGCAATACCGCATAACAAATAGCGATGTAGGCGAATTATACCCATACAAGATCACCTTGTCGAACTTTCCCGCTTCCAGTTCCTTGGTTACATCGGGAGCGATAAACTGGAGTTTGTAAGTTTTGAACGGTGAGATATTCTTTAATATCTTGTAATTGTAACCTTCAAGCAGGGGTATGCCGTAGCTGATGTTCTTTAATCCATAAGCGCTAAAGTTCCCGATACCGAAGTCAGAAAAGTACAACACCGTTAAGTTCACCGAAGGTATTTTGGCCAGTTCCTGGTACAGCGGGATCTCATGCTGTATCGGGTGTGCGACACATATCGCGATATTTACTTTTTCCATGCTCATTTAACTAAATCCAGGATGGTGTTTACCCTGGTCTCCCAGTCCCACCGGTCCTGATTTGCTCTTCGTACCTGCCTGCTTTTTTCAAACAGCGATACCCTATTCTCCCAGAATTTGTTGAGTTGTTTAAAAATAGACTCTTTACTGCCGAAAGCATCAAAGTCTTCGACAAGGTCGTTTGTCAACTCCTTGTCGAATTGGGTATTTGCCGGCTTTTTACCCAGGATTATACATTCACCCATTGCTGCCTCAAACCACCGGCAAGTGATCGGCCTCAGGGTACCTGCCCTTACGGGGTTTGTTACCTCCACCGGCCACGATATATTGAATAACGAGTGGTTTAGGTGCCATGCATACTGTTTATATAATTCAACGGAATCTGCGGTAGGATGTTTTCCGTCGTGGGTGGTAAAATCGTAGTACAAACCTTTTGAGTTGCAAAACTCGATAAGTGCTTCATGTAAAACAGGCAACCTTCGCCCGTAAGATGAAAAATGTATAAGCTTGTCTTCGAAATCCACAGGAGTAAAAATCTTTCTGTCAGCCGCCTGTGGCACACAATGCCACTTTCTGCCGGTTAATTCTTCAAGCACCGGAACTGCATCGTTGAACGACGTAATACATATGTCCCAGGTATTTGATGAGAACAGCTTTTTGATTGTTTGGTACTGTTCAGGCAGGGTGTCGTAAAGGTATACCACCTTTGTTTTTACTTTGCTGTCCCAACCTTCATAAAGGTCAAGTTTATAGTTTTCGGGGCCCATAAGAATATACCAGGCCACGTCTGCTTCCAGGTCGAATTTGTCTTTTGGCAACACCTTACGCATGAACGCTTTGTTCATCGAGTGGCCGAAATGGTTCATGTAGTTCTTAGAGATGCTATAAGCGGGTATGTTCGCCGTTGCTGCGCCCGTTACTTCAACAACAGATCTTTCGAATGAACGAAGCATCCCGTATTCCCACCCGTTAAGTTCATTGTCTTTGATTACTACATGCTTCATTGCTGATAAATATATGTAAACCAACGAAGGTTTACCAAAAATATACCATGACGGCTATCGGAAACTACCTTGGGGAATTCCGAATATATTTATGACGAATTAATTTTATAACGGGCAGTTCAATCTTGTAGGTCACAAATGTAGCTATGGAGATGATTAATGCACTCAAAAGCGCAATAGCAGCGATCGGATTCAGGCCCAATGTATTTACGAAATGAGGATAGAGTATAATTGCAAACTCCTGGTGAAGCAGGTAAATTCCATAAGAAATGCTACCGAAAAAAACCATCATTCTCATATTCAGGAAAGATAGCTTGTTGTATACAAACAGGTAAAAAACCGCAAAGTAGATCAATACTGCAATGGCATAAGTGCCAAAGTCAATAAAAAAGTGCGCCCTGCCCGACATATCGAAGAAAAAAAGCGTGAGTAGGAAACAAATCGCCAGCAATAAATGGCTATGCCATTCATTTTTTACGAACTTGAGTTTGTAAAAAATTATCCCCGCAAAAAATAACTGGAAGTGACTTGAAATCGGGAACAGGGATCGTGGTACGATAAACCAGCGACTCTCCGGAAAATAGCGCGAGGTAATAAAATAGTAGACAAATAGAACCGCTATCACAACGCTGCCTATTCTGATGATGTGGTCCAGCTTTCTTATTCGAAATATCACCAGCATCGACACGTAAAAGAGCAGCTCAACCGTGAGTGTCCAGTAAGACTCATCGATGTAAGGCACTGAAAACCAAGGCTGGAGCATTGTTGTGTTGTACAGCACCGTAGTTAGAGAAGGCGTTTGGCTGCTGGCAAATAAAAGAATGG
>JASLBT010000352.1 GCA_030146445.1 Segetibacter sp.
TGTAATTCGCTTTTTGAGTCGACAGGCAGGTGACGAAGTATCACATAGGTGGCCTGGTCGTGAGGCACAAAGTCAAAGAAAGAGGTGAGTGGACGAAGACCACCTTCTGACACGCCAATTGCCACGATAAATTTTTTTGCCATCAATAAATATACAACTTCTACGCGATAAAAGCGTGAGTACCTCGGGTAAGAGGTTGTACCGCAATACGGAACAACAAAAAAATTCATCTCCGCGACAGCTATAGTCACCGGCGTTGTGCAGTATCTGGCGCGTCATAGGTGCAATATCATCAAAACGCAGTTACTTATCAGCATCCATTATATTATGCAAAAGTTGAAGTATTCACAATTGCTGATACCGCTAATTGAATATCTTCGGTTATAATACAAAAGAGAATTGTTATGCTTCGATCCATTCGCACGCTTGCCTTAATGTTGACTGTTGTAGTTGCGCTTTTTGGCTTTATTAAACTGGAGAAACAAAAGAAACATCTTGATGAAGGTTTTCGCGACGTGGCTGATACTGCTTTTGCAGATGCAGCCAAAAATTATCAAAGTTACTGCGGCGGTTGCCACGGTGAAAAAATGAATGCTTTTGTAGACCGGAAGTGGAAACATGGCAATGGTAGGAATGACCTTTTCAAAGCGATCAAATCGGGCTACCACGATGAGGGTATGCCGGCGTTCGACTCGGCATTTACGGATCAGCAGATCTACGCGTTGTCGGATTATATTCTTACGGGAATCAAAAACGTCAGCCGGTATGCTGGCTCAGACCGACCCAAAACAAATATATTCAAAACAGAGAACATGACTATCCGTTTGGATACGGTTGTAAAAGGATTACATATTCCGTGGGGAATGGCTTTTTTACCGGGCAACGAAATGTTGGTGAACGATAAAAACGGAAAAATATATCATGTTAAAAAAGACGGCTCGATGACAGCCGTAACCGGCGGTCCGGCCGTGGTTTTTGCCGGCCAGGGCGGTTTATTGGATGTGATACTCGACCCTGCTTATGCGACGAACAAACGCGTTTACCTTTCCTATTCAAAACCAAAGCAGGAAGACGGAAAAGGACCGGCAACTACCGCGATTATGCGCGCAAAGTTTGAGAATGGTAAATTTACTGAACAGAAGGATATCTTCGTCGCTGAACCCTGGTCAACTACGCGCCACCACTACGGTTCACGAATGCAGTTTGGCAAAGATGGGTACCTGTATTTCTCTGTTGGCGAAAGGGGCAACGAACGGCAGAACCCACAGCAAATAAAAGGGAACGACCTCGGGAAGGTTCACCGGATAAAAACCGATGGCACCATACCAGCCGACAACCCGTTTGTAAAAACAGCAGGAGCGGAGCCTTCCATTTACTCCTATGGACATCGCAATCCGCAGGGCATGGTTATTCACCCGCAAACGGGACAGATCTGGACCAATGAACATGGGCCTCGTGGCGGCGACGAGATCAATATTCTGCGACCTGCAAAGAATTACGGGTGGCCCGAGATCACCTATGGGATCAATTACAATGGAAAACCAATGGGTTCTGAAACTAAAACCAGCAAAACTGGTATGGAGCAGCCTTACCACGAATGGACCCCTTCTATTGGACCAAGCGGACTTGCGTTTGTAACAGGCAATAAGTATAAAGGATGGGCAGGCAACTTAATGTCTGGCTCCCTGAGGTTTCAATACCTGAACCGGAGTGTGATCCAGGGCAACAAGGTGGTGAAAGAAGAAATCCTGTTTAAAAACATCGGCAGGGTAAGAGATGTGCGTATGGGACCAGATGGTTTTCTTTATATGTCGGTTGAAAATCCGGGTATCATTTACAGGTTAACACCGGTGAATGGGTAGGCTGGATTGATTAGTCAGAGGTATTGGGTAATGAGGTATTTAGGCAGCCCGGAATTGAGTACTGCGACGGGATGCTTTGATCAGTAGATCGGTTGATTGCTAAACCATTTGATTGGTTGATCAGTCTCGTGGCAGAATTATCCGCACGCAATAGCATCCCGCCCGGTAGTGCATGACCATCTCGTTCATACATTTAGATTATCTGGCCTTCCTTTAAACGGAGAATAAGTAGCGATGTATTATTCTACAGCCTGGTAAATGTATATGCTACATTTAAGTTAGTTTGTTCTACTGGGGTAAAAGGCAGATTGCCTAAACTCCGGGCAATATGCTTTAGCAAAATGATTTTTGTTGAACGGAGCATTTTCGCGGCTAATTACCATTTCACTTTGCAGAATAACGGCTTCCCTGGCCCTGGTAAAAAGGTAATGAACATTACTAATATACAAACCGTTTCAATTCACGGATCGTATCACAATTGGTTACTGCTGCGTAATGACGTTGTATTGAGCGATTCGCCGGGCGCGTCACTGCGTGTGTAGACAAACTTTTTACCTGTCTTATTTTGAAAAAGCAACCGAGTGCAACTTCTGTCCCTCCCTCAATTTTACTGCAAGTCAATTAAGGGTGCAATACTTTATATTGGAGCCCTAATGCATGTACATGGATATACAACTGGTAGAATTTAAACAGGAGGTTCGGCACGAGTTGGACCGGATTCTTTCTTACTGGGTGAACTATGCCGTTGACGTAAACAACGGCGGGTTTGCCGGCAAGATCAACAACGACAACCAGGTTGATGATCGGGCACCCAAAGGTTCGGTACTAAACAGCAGGATACTATGGAGCTTTTCTGCCGCATACAACCTTACCAAAAAGGCACAATACCTGCAGTTGGCGGAAAGGGCTTATAAATACATGGTAAATTACTTTATTGATAAGGAGTATGGCGGTGTGTTCTGGACAGTTGACTACCAGGGAAAACTTTTGGATAGTAACAAGCATACCTACGCCGTTTCATCTGCTGTATATGGCTTAAGTGAGTACTACAGGGCCTCCGAAGACGAGCAGGCGAAAAGCCTTGCCATCCGGTTGTACGAAGCGATCGTAAAGCATAGCTACGATAACCAATTTGGGGGTTATATCGAAGCTTTGTCGAGGGATTGGAAGACGGCGGGTGATTCAAAGGTCAGTGATAAGGATGCAAACGAAAAGAAATCTATGAACACGCACTTACACGTGCTCGAAGCCTTTTCAAACCTTTATCGAATATGGCCGGATAAAATGCTGAAAGAACGAATCGTTGAACTCATTAACATTTTCCTCAACCGCATCATCGATCCGGTAAGTAACCATGTTATATTGTTTTTTGATGATCGGTGGGAAGCACAAGGTAATCTCCATTCCTACGGCCACGACATTGAAGCTGCGTGGTTGATACAGGAAGCAGCCGAGATCATCCAGGATATCGCACTGACAGAAGTTGTTAAACAGCGATCTGTGGCAATTGCCGATGCTGCC
The DNA here is from genome assembly GCA_030146445.1 of Segetibacter sp. Lineage (GTDB taxonomy): Bacteria > Bacteroidota > Bacteroidia > Chitinophagales > Chitinophagaceae > Segetibacter. Next base: position 3,384 of record JASLBT010000352.1, read on the forward strand.
GGCGACGGCCTGGATGCTGATGGAGGCTTATGGTATGAATACAACGTCGATGAGCAACAGCTGGTAAAAGAAAAGCATTGGTGGTCCCAGGCCGAAGCAATGGTTGGCTACTTTAATGCGTGGCAAATTACCGGCGACGAAAGCTACCTCCGGAAAGCGCTGGGAAGCTGGGGCTTTATCAAAAAATACATCCTCAGCCCAAATGGTGAATGGCACTGGGGCGTAAAGGACGATTATGGAATTATGCGGGGGGAAGATAAAGTAGGCATATGGAAGTGCCCTTATCATAACAGTAGGGCTTGTATGGAAATTACTTCCCGAATAATATAAAGTAAAACGACTGGTATGAAGAAACTGGTTATTGTTTCCTTTCAATATCGCGATAAACACGGGCGAATATCGTTATTGGAATGTCTATGGAACGACCCGGGTAGGCCGGAAGCTGGAGACGACAAATTACCCGCTGTCGAATTATCGTGCAAACTTTAGTATTTGGGCAACAGTTACTGCCCGCTTATGCCGGTATCGATCCCGCAATATACCAAAGCAAACCAAAGAAGTGCTGACCAGCCCGAACGTAATTCCGTGAACCAGGAGTGCCAGGGCAAACAAGCTTTCAGGTGCGGTGAAATACAGTCTAGAAAAGTGAACAACCGTTGTAAGGTGGAGAGTGGGCGTTTG
>JASLBT010000402.1 GCA_030146445.1 Segetibacter sp.
TGATAGTTGGTACCAGAACAGTGGACTCGATGATCCAGCAGCAAATCCTTGATTGGGCAGTAAAAGTCGCAACGGCCGCGTGCCTCTATGAGCACCGGATTAATTTTTTACTTCCTCATACGCCTTCACGTCTTTTACGCATTCGATTAGGTAGTCGAAAAGATTGGCCTCAGATGGGATATGCAATTTTTTTCTCAACCTATACCTGCCAACTTCTACCCCCCGTACCGATATATTCATCAATTGCGCGATCTCCTTAGTGGAAAGGTTCATCCGCAGGTAAGCGCAAAGCTTAAGCTCTGATGGGGTTATGTTGTGATACTTATTTTTTAGTGCCAGTAAAAAGTTTCCATGGACCTGATCAAAATGCACCGCGAAGTGCTCCCAATCCTGCTCGAATTTCTCATCTTCGGTAACCATCTTAATAACTTTCTTAAAGTTTTTGGTTGATTCTTCATCGCCAATATTCTTGAGCAGTCTCATCAACTCTTCTTTTATTTTGCCTAGCAATTCTCCCTTCTGAACGAGGTTCATCGTTGCTCCCGCCAATTCTTTATTTTTAAAGTTGATCTCTGCCTCAAGGTTTTGGTTCTTCAGTTTTACGATCTCCTTTTCAGTACGATCAATCTCCAATTGGTGCAGGTACTGCAATTGCTGTTGCTCTTCTTCATGTTTTAATTGCTGCTCCCTGAATTTTCTTTGCTGTCTTTTATACAACCAGTATATGCTGTACGAGGTCAGTAAAAGGTACATGATATAGGCAAGTGTGCTTTTGTACCAGGGCGGCAAAATGACAAAGGAATACCGGGCCGGGGTGGATTCCGTACCGGGATTGTTCCGCGCTTTTACAAGAAAGGTGTACGTGCCGTGCGGAAGATTGGTATAATCCTTTTCCGTTTTCCTGGACCATTCAGACCAGTCTTTGTCGAAGCCTTCCAGGTAGTAACTATATTCTAAATTTGACTGCTGCCCGTACAACGTGGATGAGTACTCAAAGTGAAGTGAATTGAGCCGGTACGGCAGATCCGTGCTGGCCGATTGCTGCCGGTACGGGTATCCACCGAAGATTAAGTTTCCTGGTTCGTTCACCGATTTAACTGTCCTGATCAACACATCTACCTGGTTGTTCTTCCGCCTGTACTGTTCATAATTGATGTGGTAAAATCCTCGCTCGCCACCTACAAGTACATTGTTCAGGTTGATCGGATTGATAAATTCAAAGCCGCTTACCATTTTACCTTTCAATTCCGGTATATAAATAATTTTAGGTTGAGCTCCTGAAAAGTCGACTACTCCCAAACTTTTTTCTGCCACAAACCAGATGTTCCCATATTGATCTTCTTTAAGATAATTGACAGCCATCTTGCCAAACAGATTTTGGAAGAAAGTGGATGGGTCAAACTTATCGGCAATTGGATTATACACGTAGTAGCCGTTTTCTGTAGGGGCAAGTATTTTATTTTTTATTTTATAAACATAGTAGTGGTTGATAGAGGAAAGGCCCTTATTTGGGGTATACGATTGAATTAGCGGGCTATTGCCAGGAGAAAACGTAACCTTAAAGATACCCTTGTACGGATGGGCAACCCACACCTGGTTGCTGTCGAGGGCAATAATTCTTGCTGACTCAAAACGAGCATTTAGTTTTTCCGGTAAGAACTTTCCATCACTATAGTTATAGAAGTTGACACCGTGGTAGTTACAACCGATTACTATTGAAGACGGTTCCCGGTAAAGCGGAAAGAAGTTCCAAAAACCCGTTGAATGATCGAGGTCAACACTTGAATTATTCCTAATGATGAATGATCCTTCATGATGACCCATCAAAAGTTCTCCATTTACTTCAGAAAGGCTCCAGACCTGCCCCTGCGAGTTGCTCACCGGCTTAAATGTGCCTTTTATAAGGCTAATGTTCTCCGAACGATCAATAGGCGCAGCGTAAAGTCCATTAGTGGTCCCTATATATAAGTTGCTGTTGTAAATAATCGCTGCATATCCGGCGCCCTCGTTTTCACGGTCGGGATTAATTTGTTTCACCGCATTATCGTAACCGATCAAGTCGATACCCTTATCCAGCCCCAACCACAAATTCCTGTTTTTATCCAGGAAAACGTGTCGTACATTATTATTCTGTAATCCTTCCTGCGTAGAAAAGTTTTGAACGATATTGCCTTTTGGGTCGATGATGAAACATCCACCTAAACTTGTCGCCAGAAGTATACGATCACGATCGATTGAGGCCGATGCATATATATTTTTTTTGCTAATGACCGCTAAATCTGGTGTGTGGAACCTGGAGACAGTGTTGTTTGAAAGGAAGTAAACCCCATTTTTCAATGTGGTTACAACTGAACTGTCTTTTGAAATTGGTGTGATCGAGGTGATCAGGAAGTCGGGCGGAAGGCCAGCCTGTTGAACGGAACTGATCCAGCTATTGTTTCTAAACTCCAGGATGTTGTTTGCATGATCCTGCACCAGCAGCCGGTTTCGGTCTATTCCCATGAAACGCCAGTCATAATCAGGATAAACCTGGAATTTGCTGCCATTCAGCCGCATTATCTTATTGCTTGCCCTAAAAAATAGGTCGTCGCCAAACGAAACGATGTTCCATACGTCGGGGAAAGATCTCTCGTTAGGGGGCAACAATGGTTTTAATGAGGTATACGCAAGTTTCCCGCTTTTATCAGGTGCAAAAAACCCTATTTCATTTTGCGCCCCGACGTAAATTCTGTCGCCTTTAACTTCGAGTGAACGTACTACCGTTTGATTAGGTAAGTGATAGATGTTCCAATACGAGCCGTCGAACGTTAAAAGTCCTTCGTTGTTCGCGAAGTACATTATGCCATTTGCATCCTGTTTAACATCCCAGTTTTGGGCCCCCGCCCCATAAGTGACCTTGCTGTAGTTGGTAATCTCCGGCAAGCCGAGAGCGTTCTGACCTGACAATATTTCAAGTAACAACAAAATCGAACAGAAAAGGAGAAGCACTCTTTTCATACACCAGCAATTCTCCCCCGAAAATAACAGAAAAGGGCTTTGTAGTAGCAATGAAGTAGCAAATCCCCCTAAAAACCTAACCTTTTTTTGCCATG
>JASLBT010000419.1 GCA_030146445.1 Segetibacter sp.
AACCTTAGTCCGGTGTTGAAAAGCGCTTCCTTAGATACGACTCAAACTGGTCATCTATAGCGGTGGTGTATTCTATGGAACTTGAAGCTTTAAGGAAGAGGTTCTTTAAAGGCTGGAATTCAACCGAGAGCCCGCCGATTAGCCTGTTGTCAATTTCGCGTCTCTTTGTCTCGTTGATCCGGCGGACGGGGTTTGCATTGCCGGTAAAGTAAGAACCGTCTGGATTATACACCGGGAATATGGGTAGTGCCCCCGACATAGCGTCGCCAATGCCCCCATCCCATGCCGCTGGTACGCGCTTATTGACACCGCGGTTATAGCCCGACGAAAGCGAAACTTTCAAGGTTTTAAGAATATTATAGTCGATGTTCAAACGGGCACTGATCCGTTGGTAGGCATTGCTTTTTATATAACCCTCATTGTTGCTGTAACTCAGGTTGGCAAAGGTTTTTAGTTTCGCATTACCCTGGTTCATACTAAGGTTATGCTCATTGATAAAGCCGATTTGCGTTAGCTCATCCCACCAATCCGTATTTGTTTGACTCGCCTGCGCACGACTAATTCCATTGGGCAAGTCGGCGAGACCGGTTTTACCGTCGTTCACCCACGCTTCCTGGCGCAACTGTAGCCATTCTTCTGCGTTTACAAAGTCAGGCTTGTTCGCGTAGGTGGAGATACCAAGTTTGTTTGCGTAATTAAAAGTGGGCTTACCAGTTTTACCTCGTTTTGTGGTGATGAGGATAACACCGTTGGCTCCGCGGGAACCATAAATACCGGTTGCGCCTGCGTCTTTTAGAATTTCCACTGACTCAATATCGGCAGGGTTGATCGAGGCAAGGGGATTTTGGTTCATCGCTCCCGCATTCGAACGCAGGAAAGGATCTGCAATTATTGGTATGCCGTCGACCACGTACAAGGGGTCGCCGGATGCGGAAATGGAGCCGATTCCCCTGATGCGCACCACAGAGCCGGAACCTGCAAGACCGTTGCCCTGTATAATCTGAACGCCTGCTGCCTTTCCCTGCAGGGCAGCTTCAAAACTTGGGACCGGGATCGAATTAAGTTGTTCGGAATTCACTTTTGCAATCGCCCCGGTAACGTCGCGACGTCGTTGCGTTCCGTATCCCACAACAACAACTTCGTTGAGGGCGGCATTGGTTTGTTCAAGCGTTACCTGCATGGGTTCCGACCCGATAAGTACGTCTTTGCTGCTGTAACCAACAGAAGAAACGACCAGTGTCGTGGCGGTTGCGGGCACCCTTAACTGAAAACTTCCATCTGCCGTTGTTGCCGTCGCGCTGCGGCCACCCTTTACCGATATGGTGGCATTGGCGATAGGCGAATTGTCCCTGCTGTCGAGGACCTTTCCGGAAGCGAGCTTTTCCTGCGAGAATACAAGCCCTGAGAAAAACAGCAAGGGCAGGGTAAGAAAGTGAAGCAATCCCTTTAGATTCATAATGGTATATTTAAAAGCGTATAAGTTTGATTTGATCAATATAGGTGGTGCTGGTAAGCCTACCGACGACCCTGGCCGCCGCTAATGGCGGCTGGTATAGCTGCCCAGAGACAGGTTTGCTGCGCGTTTTCCATGCCTGGCGCTCGTGTAGGACGGGTGTTAAAAAGACAACCAACCTGATAATAACGATGCAGTAATCTGGGCTGTTAATTTTGCTGAACGGTGAACTGTTTAGTCATCACCTGTCCTTTGTTTACTTCAACCTTTAACAAATAGCTGCCATTTGCCATTTTTCCCAGCGGCACGGCTAAAGTGCCGTTTGAAAGAGTGGCATTTCCTGCAACGATGGTTTTGTACTTCCTCCCGGTTAAGTCTGTTATGGTTAGTGTGGAATTAACGAGGTCCTGTTGTTCGCCTTTTAAGTAAAGCATTGTATTTGCCGGGTTTGGGTATATTGTTAAACCCCGGTGTTTTGCGGCAGGCACACGGCTGACTGCCGAATAAGAAAACTGTCCATCGAGGTCAATCATCTTCAAACGATAGTAGAGGTCTGAACCAGCATGTAATGCAATGGCTTCCCTGTCAGTAAAAAGGTACGACGTGCGAGACGTTACAGAACCCGCAGCAGCCCTTGCTTCAATCCGCCGGAAATCCGTTCCGTTTAACGACCTTTCGACTTCGAAACCTTTTACTTTGTCTTCGCTGGTTGTGACCCAGTTTACATCCACTGCACCTGACTTCAGGCTGGTTGTAAACGAGATTAGTTTCAAAGGCAAAGCAGTTAAGAATGGATTGGCGTTCCTGTTGGTGTAAACATAGTATTCACCCGGCTGGAGTGTAATGCTTTCCGGGCTGCCGGTTGCTGACCTGGTGCCCCCTACAAGATAGTTGTACCAGGTTCCGGGCTGTTGGAATGTAACGGTCCCGGTAGTTGTTACGACGTCAAAATTGCCAATAACACAGATCTTTAATGAGTCGGAATTTACCTGCAAGGTTTTGAACCCGCCGTTAAGGTTCCAATTGATATCGTCGGTAACAAACGTGGGAAGAAAGTTGGGAACGTTGCGCAACCTGAGCAATTTCGAGTATACATCATAGAGGCTTTTCCGGTTAGGGTTTAACTGGTAGTCCCAGCGGATAGGTTTCGGATCGGTCCGGCAATTATTGCTGATCGAACCGTCCTGGCAATAGTTGATCGAATAATCATATCCCAGTTCACCGAATTGCCATAGCATCTTTGGCGCAGGAATCATGGCCCAGAAAGCTGTGGCCATTGCATTTCTGTTTAAAGCGGTATTTAGATCTTTTACGTTATGCGCCGGGTTGCTGCTGTTCCCAAAAGCAAGGTTCTTTACCATTAGTCTTTCTTCGTCGTGACTTTCCTGGTAGGTGACGAGGTTAGGCTGGCTCCATCCACGCTGCTTATATATTGCACTTTCGAAGTTCGAATTGCCTACATAGCCCATTGTAGCTTCGTTGAAGTTGTAATTGGCATTACCCCAAAGCAGCATACCATAATTTGACAATTCTATTTCCTCGTTGTTCGCGGCAAAATGTTCGAGGATGCAATAGCTGTTAGCTGCTGTTGATTGCATTTTGTCGTAGATCCTTTTCCATGTTGCAACCCGGTCCGGATCATAAGCGCTCCAGCTACCTACTTCAGCATCACTTCCGCAATTGTTGGTAACGCAGGAATTCTTTTGCGTAAATCCCTTCGAAAGATCCCACCTGAAACCGTCTATCTTATAATTCACCAACCAGTTCTCAATAACCCGGTCGACCAGTTCTTTTGTTGCCTGGCTTTCGTGGTTGAAATCGTAGCCAACATTAAACGGATGAGTGGCTGCCTCGTTGTGCCATGGATTATCAGCTGCTGGCCGGTTAAGGACATTATTAAAGTACAGCTGAACAGTAGGTGACTGGCCAAATGCGTGGTTCATAGCGATGTCCATGATCACGGCTATACCCTGCTTATGGCATTCATCGACAAACTGGCGCAAGGCATTTTCAGGACCATACATTTTATCTGGCGCGAAAAAGAAAGAAGCGTTGTAACCCCAGCTATTATTGCCTTCGAACTCATTGAAAGGCATGATCTCGATTGCATTTATCCCAAGTCGTTTGAGGTATGAAAGGGTGTCGCGAACAGTTTGCCAGTTCTGTGTAGCCACAAAATCCCGAACCAGCATTTCGTAAATGATCAGGTTACGTTTGTCGGGCTTCGCAAAGTCGTTAATCTGCCAGTTGTATACCGGTTTATTGGTTTGAAGCACACTCACGATGCCGCTGGTTTTACCGGTTGGATACGGCTTTAACCCCGGGTAGTTCGAAGCAGGAATAAACGGGTCATTTGCCGGATCGAGTACTTTTTCAGCGTTATAGTCGGCAACTCTTAAACTGCCATCAACAAGAAATTGATAAGCGTATTCCACACCAGGCGTCAGCCCTGTTAACCGGATCCAAAACCTGTTGCCGTCGGGAGTTTTGTTCATTTGTCCCGGGAGCGTTTCCGTCCAGTCGTTGAAATCGCCGATGACGGCGATGCGCGATTTACCGGGCGCATACAGGACCACTGTTGCCGATGTATCGCCTGGCTCGTAGTTGATGCCGTCTTTTGTTCCGGTGGGCTGTGCGGCAACAACCGGTGCCGGTGCAACAAAAAACCTCAACGTGTCGTAACTGGTAGTGGTTCCAATGTTGGCTTCAGCGATTATCAGCTGGTTGCCTGCCGTGATTGTGCCGGAAGCGCTAAGTATATTTACGTTTGTCGACGACGCCAGTTCTGCACCGTTATAATAAATTTTGATGTCGGCGTTTTCGCTTGATTTCACGGTTACAGGTAACGGGTCGCCAACCTCTCCGTTAATTGGTTCAGGAACGGGTACATAGCGGGGTTCACGAGGGGGTTCAGTTATTCTGACCTGTAGCGACGTATCGCTCACCGGTATGTACATGTCGCTTCCGTCGCTGTTTCGTTGTACCCGGGAGCCGTCGCCGTTGCGGAACAGGATCGCGATCTTGTACACCACTTCTGCAGGGTTGGTAATGTTGAAAAAAGTTCTGATGCTGCCTGCAATTGTATACTTCCACCGGTTATTGCCGAGATAAACAGCGTTCGCATTGGGGTTGGTTGTTCCCCATGTGAAGTTGTTTGCATGTTGCCAGTCGGCCGAACCCGTGCTGAAATTGGTAATCACGCCTAAATGAACATATACGTTGCTGGTGGGGACGTAATCTTTTAAGCCCTGGTTTCCCCGGGAGGCATCAACAATAATTTCTACTGAAGTGGTAGTATCCCTGATGAATTCAGGTGAGGTAGTAAGTAGCTGGCAGTGCGTGTTTAAAATTAAAAACACGAAGAAAGATGTAAAAATCAATCTCATAAAGCAGGCATTTCGTTAGATGACTATACAGCGCGATGTGTATTTCGTACACAATATTAGCAATAAATTTTACAGTCCAAAAGATTTGTTAAAAAGGTTTCAAAAATTATTGAAATCGGCTCAACAAGACAGTAGAAAAGATATAAATAACAAAACGGTAGAAGTCTTAAAAGTCTATCGCAAACCACTTGCGTTTATTCTTCTCGTACTTCTCGAAGTTGAATTTGTAGAGTTTTCCGGGCCGGTGCGGCACATCTATTTCGTACTCGCCCACATCGATAAGAAAGTCCATGGCGAAGAACTTTTTTCTGAAATTTCTACGATCGAGTTTGATGTTGAGGATTGCTTCGTAAAGGTTTTGTAGTTCCCGCAAAGAGAATTTTTCCGGCAAAAGGTTGAAACCGAGGGGATGTTCCTGTATTCGTTTTTGTAACCATCGGTAACATTCGTCAATGATTTCCTGGTGGTCGAAAGCCATTTCCGTCAGGTTAGCTACACTGTGCCAATGTAATTCGTTGTCGTGTATTTTAAGCTGGTGGTGGCAGATGTTTAATAGGGAGCAGTAAGCAATGGTGATTACGCGCCCGCCAGGATGACGCCCCGGTTTACCGAATGTTTTTACCTGTTCAAGAAACACGTCGTCCATCCCGGTACGCTGCTGCAGGATCCGATAGGCGGCGTCGTCAAGCTCTTCGGTATCGTTGATAATGTCGCCCAGCAAGGACCATTTACCGTGATAGATTTCAAGGTCGCTTCGGATTAGAAGGACCTTTAATTTGTCTTCGTCGAAACCAAAAATTACACAGTCAACAGTTATCGGAACCTTGGGATAAGAAGCTACGAGTTCAGAAGCATTGTTTAACAAGTCCTTCTTTTCCTTTTTAGCGGGGGATTCTATAGCAAGCTCCATATGGCAGTATTATTTGGTAAGTTATGGTATACAAGGCCGAGGGTAGTACCAGAACAGCGTTCGGGCAATCGTTCAAAAGGGAAATTAAACAATTTTTGCTACGTGTATAAATTACATAATGATATTGCGAACTATTTTTTTAAAAAAAGAAGGGAGTGGCTAATCCGCTTCTTACCTGCGGCCTGATCTATATAGGTAACAATTCACCGACCTCTGTTTCACAACTATCAAATGAGTCGTGGTTAGTGGATGGCTGTAGCGGCGGGGATGTTCAGCAACGATAACAAGTACAAGAGTGCGACGCCTATGAAGCTGCACAGCGCCAGAATGCCTGGCCCATAAAAAAATTCTTAGTGGCTACGGTAGCCTTTTGCGGGAGCAGAAATTATAACAATCACGTAGCCGATACCCAAACGGAGCAGGTAAACGAGTAGTAAGTCTGACAGTTGCGTTGGCAGACAACGTTGTTTCTGATCGGATGCAATTTCTGGATAATTTTACGACCCAATTTGGATGTATGTATACAGCAAACCAAACCCGGCAGCTACAGGATATTACGCGGGAATTATTGAACAAGCAAAATCATTCGGCAGAGATTATTGAAGACCTGCGAAAGGTGCTCCGTTTTCATGAACACCGTTACTATGTGATGGATGATCCGCTGATTTCGGATGCGGAATACGACAACTTGTTCAAAGCTTTAGAAGCCGTTGAACTTGCTTACCCGGAACTTGTTACTCCGCAGTCTCCGACGCAACGGGTAGGGAGCAGCCTCAACCAGTCATTTAACACGGTTCAGCATATTGTACCGATGTTGAGCCTTGCAAACAGTTATAACGAGCAAGACCTTATCGACTGGGATCGGAAGGCGCGGGAAGCCGCGGGTATGACAGACATTGAATACTGTATTGAACCGAAATTCGACGGAGCGAGTATTTCGCTCTTGTACGAAAATGACGTGCTTACAAGGGGCACGACCCGCGGTAACGGGGTAGAAGGTGAAGACATTACGACCAACATCAGGCAGGTGCGTTCGATACCATTAACAGCAGCCTTCTCCGATTTTGGTGTACAGCAGGTTGAGATACGAGGGGAAGTGATGATGAGCAAAAAAGCTTTTAACCGGTATAATGAGATGCTTGCCGGTTTAAACCTTGCACCGCTTGCAAATGCCCGGAACGGCGCATCGGGAAGCCTGCGAATGAAAGACCCAAAGGAAGTAGCCAGGCGAGGTCTCGAGGCTTTTCTATATAACATCAGTTATCATACACCTACCGCCGACAAGGCAGCAGTAGAAAGGGGCCAAAAACTCCTGGACACGCATTCCGGTTCATTAACCCTGCTTTGGCAATTGGGTTTCAGAAGCCCCGAAAAGGAGAAAGTTGTGGTGAAAGGCATCAAAGCGGTTATTGATCATGTTGGCGAGTTTGAAGCCTTGCGCGACGAATTGCCTTACGAAGTGGACGGCATGGTGATTAAAGTTAATGACCTTGAACTGCAGGAAAAGCTCGGTATGACCACGCATCATCCGCGTTGGGCAATAGCCTTTAAATTTAAGGCAAGGCAGGCCACGAGTAAACTCCGTTCGATCGAATACCAGGTGGGACGGACCGGTTCGATAACCCCGGTGGCTAAAATTGAACCGGTACAACTTGCGGGAGTTACGGTTGGTTCCATTTCACTTTTTAATGAAGACATTATTAAAGACAAGGACCTGATGATCGGCGACACCGTACTGGTGGAGCGAGCAGGTGACGTGATCCCTTACATTGTGAAGTCGTTATCAGAATTGCGTACCGGTAAGGAGAAGCCCGTCATTTTTCCGACAAGCTGCCCCGTATGTGCCACCAAACTTTTTAAAGAGGAAGGAGAGGCAGTGTGGCGTTGTGTAAACATCGAATGCCCTGCGCAGGTGGTAGAAAAAATGATCCACTTTGTGAGCAAAAATGCAATGGACATAAAAAGTTTCGGCGAGGCAAACATCCGGAAATTCTATGAGTTAGGGCTTTTGAACGACATACCCGGGATCTATAAACTCGACTACGGGGCAGTATCAAAGCTGGAGGGCTTCGGCAAAAAATCGATTACCAACCTGCAGGAAGCCATTGAAACTTCTAAAACGCAGCCTTTGAACCGGCTGATCTTTGGCCTTGGGATCCGTTTTGTGGGAGAAACCACGGCCAAGGTTTTGTCGAATAAGGTTCACCACCTGCTGGACTTGCAGAACTATACGGTAGAACAATTACAACAGCTCGAAGACATTGGTGTTAAGGTTGCGGGCAGTATCGCCCACTTTTTCCAGAACCAGCAGAACCTGCTCATGCTTCGTGAGCTTGAAGAACTTGGGATCAATATGAGCAATGAGAAACGGGCGGTGGTGCAGGAAGGCGCATTATCGGGTAAAAGCTTTCTTTTTACCGGCACGCTAAACAAGTTAAAGCGCAGTGAAGCCGAAGAGCTGGTGGAGCAAAGGGGTGGGAAGCTTTTGGGTAGTGTAAGCAGTAAACTGAATTACCTGGTTGTTGGCGACGATGCGGGAAGCAAGTTCGAAAAAGCAAAAAAGATTAATACGATAAGGATCATCAACGAAGATGAATTTATAAGCCTGGTACAGGTTTAAAGTAAAACATATTGCAGGTATGCTACGAGTGGAGACCCTCCGGTTCCTGGAAGAATTAAAAGAGAACAATAATAAACCGTGGTTTGAAAGCAACCGGCCAAAGTTTATGGCCGCCAGGGAGGATTGGGAAGCGCTGGTTCAAAAAATCCTGGATAAAATGGCAACCATTGATGAAGACGTCGCGGCGCTGAAGGTAAAAGAATGCGTTTTCAGGCAATATCGCGACATCCGGTTTAGCAACGATAAAACACCGTATAAACACCACATGGGCGCCAGCTTTGATCGGGGCGGTAAGAAGTCGGGTTTCGCGGGTTACTACTTTCACCTGGAACCAGGGAACAACAGTATGGTAGGCGGAGGATTGTGGATGCCTGAAGCTGCGGCATTAAAGAAGGTTCGACAGGAAATTGACTATAGCTGGGACGAGCTACAACAAATTTTAACCGACAAGAAATTTGTTGCAGTGTACGGCGACATGGCAAAAGGCGAATACAGCCTTAGCCGTGAACCGAAGGGATATGATAAAAGCAACCCGGCGATTAATTACATTAAGCTCAAAAGTTTTGTGGCTATAAAACCATTACGGGACGAAGAGTTAACCGATAAAGACCTGTTGAAAAAGGCAACAACCGCTTTTGAAGCTTTAAAGCCACTGATCAGATTTATTAACCGCTCGCTTGAATAGATAATGAACACCAATCGTTTGGCACCTTGTTTGAAAATACGCAACAAACAAACCCCTAAACGAATGAAAATCAACTCTACCCTTTTTGCCCTGTGTACTATTTTGCTCTTTAGTTCCTGCCACCGTTACTACACTTCGTCGTCGTTTTCAGAGAAGAGTGCCACGCATAAAACGGTTGCAATCCTGCCTCCGCAAATGGTACTTACCGGCAACCTTCCGCGTACGATGACCCAGGCCGACATTGAGTTATTGGAAGAAAAAGAAAGCAAACTTTTCCAGGAAGCTCTTTATAACAACATCTTAAAAAGGGCAAACAGAGGTAAAAAAACCCTGATGGTATCTGTTCAACCATATACCAACACACTGGCTTTATTGGAAAAAAATAGCATCAGCGTGCGTGAAGCCTGGACCAAAGACGACGGCGAGCTTGCCCGTATACTTGGCGTGGATGCAGTCGTAAGAAGCTCGATACAGAAAGAACGATTTATGAGTGACCTTGCTTCCGCGGGAATTTACACCGGCCGCAGGATCCTCGACGCAGTGATGAAAAACCCTGTTCCGACACCTGTCATAAATAAAACGAACGACATTAGGGCAAGCTGTTCTATTGTAAGTAATGGAGAAACACTCTGGAACGATGTGTATAAGAGACAAAGCGACTGGAACACGCCTGCATACCAGGTTATAGAAAACATCACCGGCAATTTTGCAAGGCATTTCCCTTATAAGAAAAAAGCCTGATCACCTGGGGCGCGACGTGCAGCAATTTCAGTGCTCCGTTTCCCGAATTTCTTTTGGACCGTATACGAATGAGGCTGTCTCCCGATCATGGGGCAGCCTCTCTCTTTTTCGTATGAACGATCAGGAAAAACGTAGCTGTTGCGACATACAGCTTTGTTTAATCAGTATCGGCGTGAGCTTTTCCTACTATTATTCGGGCAAATAGATCGTAAAAACTGCACCCTTCTGCGGTTCTGACCTGGCGGAAATAAATCCATGGTGGTTTTGGATCACTTTTTTACAAATGGATAAGCCAAGACCGGTTCCGGGATAATCGTGTTTCCCGTGAAGTCTTTGAAACAGTTCAAATATTTTTTCAGCGTATTGCTGTTCAAAACCAATTCCATTATCGGCCACCGTTATCTTATAATACTTTTTATTGATGTTTGCCCCATGCATCTTAATCTGAACGCCGGTAAAAAGTTCTGAACTGATGGTCACCTGAGGTTGTTCTCCCGTTTTACTATACTTGAGGGCATTGGATAGCAGGTTTTCAAGCAGTTGCCTGAACTGGAAAGGAATAACCCTCGCCACTGGCAGATCAACGATCTCCACCAAAGCATTTTTTTCGTCAATAGCGTCTTTCAGCGCCGCTTTTACTTCTTCAGCCATTTTATTCAGGTCAGTAGGCTCAAGATCTTTCAGGGCGGTATTCGTTCGGGAAAAGGTTAGCAGGTCCTCTATTAACGCCTGCATCCGTTTTGCGGCCGCTTCCATTCTTTTCAGGTATTCCTTGCCTGTTTCAGAAAGATTGGCCACTTCAGTTTCGGTAATTCGCTGGCTAAACGTCTGAATTTTTCTTAATGGCTCCTGCAGGTCGTGACTGGCAACATAACTAAAAGAAGCCAACTCGTTATTACTCCGTTCAAGCTCTTCATTTTTCTCTTCCAGGGTGCGGTTCAGATCATCAAGCCTTTTGGTCACTGTCCTCATTTCCGTGAGATCGTGTGAAATCGATAGTGCGCCCAATATCTCGCCGCCATTAGCAATCAGTGGCAGGAGGTAGTAGTCGAAATGACCTTCGAGTGATGATGACGTTTGGTTTGTCTGAAATATGATTTCGCCCTCGAGGGCCCGTGTGAGGTTATGGAGCCATGGG